>NZ_JBSFNC010000003.1:0-157586 GCF_053586895.1 Amycolatopsis sp. NPDC003731
ACCCAGACCGTCGACCTCGCGCCGCAGAACGCCCGGTTCGTCCGCATGCAGGGCCTCAGGCGCGCCACCGGCTGGGGGTTCTCGCTCTGTGAAGCCGGGCACGCGCTCTACTTATGTCCGGCTCCGGACCGGCAGACTGGCCGGGCAGCGTTGCCGAACGAGGGATGACCAGTGACCCAGACCCCCGTCCTGATCACGACGACCGGCCCCGACAAGCCGGGTGTCTCGTCCGTGCTGTTCGCCGTGCTGACCCGGCACGACGTCGATGTGCTCGACGTCGAGCAGGTGGTCATCCGCGGGCAGCTCGTGCTCGGGGTGCTCGCCGGGGTCTACCGCGACCCTGAGGGGCTGCAGGAGACGGTCGAGCAGGCGATGGCGTCCGTCGGCATGCAGGTCGACGTCAAGATCGGCACGGCGATCGGCGAGGACCCGTTCGCGCTCGGCCGCCGCGACTCGACCCACGTCCTGGTGGTGTTGGGCCGCCCGGTGACCGCGCGGGGCTTCTCCGAGGTCGCCCGCCGGCTGGCCTCGCTGGGGGCCAACATCGACGCGATCCGCAGCGTCGCCGACTACCCGGTGACCGGGCTCGAGCTGTACGTCTCGGTCGACGAAGACACCGCCGGAGCCGACGCCGCGCTACGTTCCGAGCTCGCCGACGCCGCTGTCCAAGCGGGGGTCGACATCGCCGTGGAGCGGGCGGGCATCATGCGCCGGGCGAAGCGGCTCGTCGTGTTCGACGTGGACTCGACCCTGATCCAGGGCGAGGTCATCGAGATGCTGGGCGCGCACGCCGGGGTCGAGCCGGAGATCCGCGAGATCACCGAAGCGGCCATGCGCGGCGAACTGAACTTCACCGAGTCGCTGGAACGGCGGGTCGCGCTGCTGGCCGGCCTGCCGGCGACGGCGATCGACCAGGTCGCCGCGTCGATCGAACTCACGCCGGGTGCTCGCACCACGATCCGGACGCTCAAACGGATGGGCTTCCGCGCCGGCGTCGTCTCGGGCGGCTTCATGCAGGTCATCGAGGGTCTGGTCGACGAGCTCGGGCTCGACTTCGCGGTGGCGAACGAGCTCGAGATCGTGGACGGCAAGCTCACCGGGAAGGTCGTCGGCGACGTCGTCGACCGTGCCGGCAAGGCGAAGGTGCTTCGCCGCTTCGCCGCGGAGTACGACATCCCGCTCGAGCAGTGCGTCGCCGTCGGGGACGGCGCCAACGACATCGACATGCTGTCGGCCGCGGGCATGGGGGTCGCGTTCAACGCGAAGCCCGCGTTGCGCGAGGTGGCCGACGCCGCGCTGTCGCACCCGTACCTCGACGCCGTGTTGTTCATGCTCGGCCTCACCCGCGCCGAGGTCGAAGCGGCCGACGCCGCCGACGGGCTCGAGCTGATGCGTCCGTGAGCAGCGTTCTCGACCCCCTGGGCGGCCGCTACGCCTTCTGGCTGGGGCTTCCGGCCGAAGACACTTCCGACACCTCCGACGAGCTCCCGGAGGAGGTCCGCGCGATGCCGGTCATCCTGCGCATCGAACGGGCCGAGCCGCCGGGCCGCACGCCGCTGCTGGAGGCGGCGGCCGCGGCGGCGCTGGCCGTGTGCCTCGACGAGCGCGCGCAGCCCGGCGGCGAGTGGGCCGAGCCGATGCACGCGTGGCTCGACAACCGGATCCGGAAGGTCGCACGGCGGGCGCGGGGCGCGCACTGGGCGGCCGTCCAGGACCTGCCGGGCATCACCGTCGAGGTCGACGGCGCCGAGGCGCGGGCGCTCGTGCCGGGGCTGGTCACCGAGACCCCCAAGGAAGTCGCGCGGCTGCAGATCTCCGGCAGCGAACTGCCGGCGGACGAGCCGGGCCCGCTCCCGGAGGGCGTCCCGCTGCTGCTGCTCAACCCGCACGTGCCGATGACCGTCGGCAAGGGCGCCGCCCAGGTCGGCCACGCGACGATGATCCTCGCCGCGCTGCTGGACGACGCGGACCGAGCCGCCTGGGCCGCCCAGGGGTTCCGGGTCGCCGTGCGCACGGCGAGCCCGGCGCAGTGGAAGGAACTGCACCCGGGCGACGACCCGGAGGGCGCGTGGCGGCGCGACCGGGTGATCGCCGTGCGGGACGCCGGGTTCACCGAGGTCGACCCCGGCACGATCACGGTTCTCGCCCAGTGGGCGCCGGAACAAGCGGCCGGCTGAGCCGGTTGGAGCGGGCATGACACTGGAAGTGGAGCGCACCGGCGAGCACGCGTTCGTCGGGCGGAACGAGCGGGGTGCCGAGGTCCGGATCGGCCGCAAGGGCGCTGAAGGGGCGTTCTCGCCCGCCGAACTGCTGCAGATCGCGGCGGCGGGCTGCAGCGCGGTGACGGCCGAAGAGCTGATCACCCGGCGGATCGGCGAGGACGCGAAATTCCGCGTCGGTGTCTCAGCCGATCGGCGTGAAGGCGCTTCGGAACTGGACGCCGTGCACGTCGCGTTCGATGTCGACGTGTCGACTTTGTCGGCGGATCAGCGGGACGCCCTGGCCGGTGCCGTGGACCGTGCGATCGACCGGCTGTGCACGGTGAGCCGGACGCTCAAGAAGGGGATCCCGGTGACGGAGACCTTCCCGCAGGCCTAGTTCCGGCCGGATTCCCAGACGACGTAGGCCTGGTCGGCGTCGGTCGTCATGGCCTCGATGAACTTCTCGTTGTCGAAGCCCGGCAACGCCTGCAGGCGTTCGATGAGCGCGTCGGCCGCCGGGTCGCCGCTGGGGACTGCCGTTCCCTTGCCGTCGGTGCCCACCAGCATGAAGAAGACGTCCTCGTTCCACGGGCCGTCGGGGATGACCCGCACCATCACCGACGACAGGCCGGCCCACGTGACAGCTTCTTCGCTGCCGTCCGCGAGCCGCCGCCGCACGCCGGTGTCGTCGACGCTGACGGTCCGGGACTGGGCGCTGGACGAATCCTGGGTCAACCGGTGCTCCCTTGTTGCTTCGGTGGCTTCACCGTACCGGGCGCGGCTGTGGACCGCGTCACGCGGGCGCGGCTGCGTCCAGCCGGCGCAGCGCCTCCCGCACCACCTTCGGGTCCATCGTGGGCCAGAACGGCGGCAGCGACGCCCGCAGGAAGCCGCCGTACCGGGCGTTCGCCAGCCGCGAATCCAGCACCGCCACCACCCCGCGGTCGCTCACCGCCCGGTGCAGCCGCCCGGTGCCCTGCGCCAGCAGCAAAGCGGCGTGCGTGGCCGCCACCGCCAGGAACCCGTTGCCGCCGCGGGCTTCGACCGCGCGCTGGCGGGCCGAGGACACCGGGTCGTCCGGGCGCGGGAACGGGATCCGGTCGACCACCACCAGCTGCAGTGACGGCCCGGGCACGTCCACGCCCTGCCACAGCGAGAGCGTGCCGAACAGGCACGTGCGGACGTCCTCGGAGAACTTCTGGACCAGCAGCGAGGTCGCGTCGTCGCCCTGGCACAGGATCGGGAAGTCCAGCCGCTCGCGCATCTCCTCGGTGGCCTGCTTGGCCGCGCGCATCGACGAGAACAACCCGAGCGTGCGCCCGCCCGCCGCCTCGATCAGCTCGGCCAGTTCGTCCATTGTGGACGAAGTCAGGCCGTCGCGGCCCGGCGGCGGCAGGTGCTTGGCCAGGTACAGGATGCCGTTGCGCCGGTGGTCGAACGGCGAGCCGACGTCCAGGCCGGTCCACTTCGGGCCCGACTCGTCCGACGGCGCTTCCTTCTCCGTCGCCGCGCCCGGTGCCTGCTCCACGCGGGCCGCGCCCGGCGGGAGACCCCATTGCCGCGCCATCGTGTCGAACGTGCCGCCCAGGGTCAGCGTCGCCGACGTCAGGATCGTCGTGTGCTGGTTGAACACCCGCTCGCGCAGCAGGCCGGCGACACCCAGCGGCGCCACCTTCAGCGCCGGCGGCCGCGGGTTCGACGAATACTTGTCGCCGGAGAGCCAGACGACGTCGCGCTGGTGCGCCTGGTCCTCGTCGAACGCCTCCAGCAGCCGGACCGCGGTGTCGTGCACCTCGTCGAGCAGCGACCGCGCCAACTTCCGTGCGGTGGCCCCCTCGACGTCCTCCTTGCGATCGCTGCCCAGCGCCGTGATGCACGCGTGCGCGGCGTCGCGGACCGCCGGGATCGCGCCCTGCAACGGCCGCGGCAGCTCGTCCATCCGGCCCGCGGGCAGGTCGTCGACGATCAGCGCCAGCCCGTCACCCGCCTCCAGCAGGCGATCCGCGACGTCGGCGTCGATGAGCTTGCCGCAGCGGCGCGCGGCCGACGCGCACATCGCGCTGGTCAGCTCGCCGGTGGCGACCGAGGTGACCCGGTCGACCAGGTCGTGGGCCTCGTCGATGATCACCACGTCGTGGTCCGGCAGGACCTGGTAGCCCTGCAGCGCGTCGATCGCCAGCAGCGCGTGGTTGGTGACGATGACGTCGGCGCGGCCGGCCTCGGCGCGGGCGCGCTCGGCGAAGCAGTCCGTGCCGATCGGACAGCGCGAAGCGCCGAGACATTCCTTCGCCGTCACCGAAACCTGGCGCCACGCCTGGTCGGAGACACCGGGGACGAGCTCGTCGCGATCGCCGGTTTCGGTGTCCGAGGCCCACTCCCGCAGCCGGGTGACCTCCTTGCCCAGCCGGGACACCGCGAACGGGTCGAAGAGCTGGGCGTCCTCCGGCTCGTCCGGCGCGCCGGAATCCAGCCGGTGCAGGCACATGTAGTTGCGGCGGCCCTTGAGGATGGCGAAGGTCGGCTCGCGGCCGAGCGGCTTCTTCAACGCCTTCGCCAGGCGCGGCAGGTCACGGTCGACGAGCTGGCGCTGCAGCGCGATCGTCGCCGTCGAGACCACGACCGTCGCTTCCTTCTCGACGGCGTGGCGGATGGCGGGCACGAGGTAGGCCAGTGACTTGCCGGTGCCGGTGCCGGCCTGCACGGCCAGGTGCTCACCGGTGCGGATGGCGCGGCCGACGGCATCGGCCATCTGGACCTGCCCTGGGCGTTCGGCACCGCCGACGGACTCCACCGCGTGGGTGAGGAGTTCGAGGACGCCGGGGAAATCGGTTCGGGCGGGCACAGCGACACATTAGCCGCCACCACCGACAGAGATCGGTGCTCCGTCGCGAACGGGCCACTCGCGTCGCGGGACCTCCCGGGTGGGAGGTCCCGCGATGAGTGGTCACTCCTGCTCGCGGCCGGAGACCAGCTTCCAGGTCAGCGGCAGCAGGCCGGCGGCCACGACGATCTTGATCGCGTCCCCGGCCAGGAACGGCGTGACGCCCTTGGCGAACGCCGTCGACAGGTCGAAGCCGGTCGAGGCCATCAGCCACGGCACACCGAACGCGTAGATGACCAGGTTGCCGAGCACCATGGTGCCCGCGGTGCGCACCGGCGTCCGGTCGCCGCCGCGGCCGGCGAGCGCGCCGACCAGGGCACCGGCGAAGACGAACCCGACGATGTAGCCGGCGCTCGCGCCGGACAGGCCCGCGGTGCCGTGCTGGAACCAGGGCACGCCCACGGCGCCGACCAGCAGGTACACCAGCATCGAAGCGGCGCCGCGCGACATGCCCAGCGACGCGCCGACGAGCAGCGCGGCGAACGTCTGGCCGGTCATCGGCACCGGGCTGCCCGGTACCGGGATCGTCAGCTGCGCGGCGGCGCCGGTGAGCACGGCACCGCCGGCGACCAGCGCGATGTCCCGCACGAGCGAGCCGGGCACGAGGTCGGCCAGCACGGGCCGCTTGCCGGCGAAGGACAGCGAAGACACGAAACCTCCCGAGGTGAACAGGCGACGCCCGAGGTTAACGCTCGTTACCGTCCCGTGGACCCGCCGAGTTGCGTTCCTCACCGGCCACTCGTCCGGGTGGACCCGATCAGGGCGGCCGCCGGACCGGCCGATGACGAAGGGCACAGCTGCGATCTGTCACGGGACCGAGGAGGCCGGAGCATGCGGAACGCCAGGAAGAGGACATATCGGTTGCTGGCGGTGACGACGCTGGCCGTTCCGCTCCTCGGCGCGGCGGCCCCCGTGACGTCCACCGGATGGGCGTCGTCCGGCTCGGTGGACGTGACGATCGACAACGAGCACGTCGTCACCGGTGAACTGGCGAAATGCACCGTCGACGGCCCGTACAAGGGCTGGACGCAGGGAGGTGCCACGGGCGACATCGCCGTGTTCGGGGCCGGGGACACCGGGTGCGGGCGGTCCGGCGAGGTGGCGATCGCCCAGGCGGCCGGGCGCCGCTTCAAGGCGACCGTGCTGAAGCGCTACGGCGGCCCGGAACTCACCGTCCGGACGTTCTCGGCGAAGTGCGCGACGACCGCCACCGGCAGCCTCGGCGAGGTGGCGGTCGGCGCCGTCGAGGGCGTCACCGTGCCGGAGGAGATCCCGCCCAACTACCGGATCGTCATCCCCGGCGGGGCCGCCGGCACCGCGCTGGCGACGGTCGTGCTCAACGAGACCGTGACGCCCCAGCCACCGGACGGCAGCCTGGTGACGCACGCGGTGCACATCAAGCTGTTCCCGCAGGGCGGGCCGGCCGGCGGCGACCTCTACCTGGGCACGGCCGCCTGCGACCCCTTCGGGAAGTAGGCCAGGCGAGAAGCCGCCGCGACAAACTCGCCCGCGCGCGTGGCCAGGTCCGGCAGGCTGCCGCCGGAGGACAGCGCGTCACCCAGCAACGGCGTCGCCGCGGCGACCGCGATCGCGCCCGCCCGCAGGTAGCCCTCGACGTCGGCCAGGTGGACGCCGCCGGTCGGCACCAGGGGGACGTCCGGCAGCGGCGCCCGCACCGCGCGCAGGTACGCGACCCCGCCGACGGCCGCGACCGGGAACACCTTCACCGCGGCCGCGCCGAGCCGCCAGGCCTGGTCGATCTCCGTCGGCGTCAGCGCGCCGCAGATCACCGGGGTGTCCAGCGCCGCGGCGCGCTCGAGGACCGCGGGGTTGACCGTCGGCGTGATCAGGTACGCGGCACCGGCGTCGACCGCGACGTCCACATCGGACGGCTCGCGGACGCTGCCCGCACCGATCAGCGCGTCTTCGCCGAGCGCCAGCCGCAGCGCGGTGATGGCCGCGGGCGCGCCCGGCGTCGTCAGCGTCGCTTCGAGCAGGCGGACGCCCGCCGCGTGCAGCACCATCGCCGCGTCGGCGAACCGGGAAGCGTCCGAAGCACGCAGGATCGCGACGAGCCGGTGTTCCGCCAGCGCGGCCTGCAGGTCCTTCACGCGGCCGGGCCGACGGCGGCGGTGCCGGTGTAGGTGACGCCCGCCTCGTCGAAGTCCTTCAGCGTCGCCTCGACCGTGGGCTGCGAGCCGCCGACGGTGAGGTCGAGCAGCACCCGCACGCCGAAGCCGGCCTTCTTCGCGTCGAGGGCCGTCGCCCGGACGCAGAAGTCCGTCGCGATGCCGACGACGTCGACGTCGGTGACGTCGTGCTCGCGCAGCCAGGCTTCGAGGGACTTCCCGTCGCGGGCCGCGCCTTCGAAGCCGGAGTACGCGGCGCTGTACTCGCCCTTGGAGAACACCTCGCCGATCGGGACGACGTCGAGGGCGGCGTGGAACGACGCGCCCGCGGTGCCGGCGACGCAGTGCACCGGCCAGCTGTCCTTGAAGTCCGGCGTCTCGCTGAAGTGGTCGCCGGGGTCGATGTGGTTGTCGCGGGTGGCCACGACGTGGCTGTACCCGCCTTCGGCGGCCTGCTTGGAGATGGCGGCGGCCGCGGCGGCCCCGCCCGGCAGGCCGAGTGAGCCCCCTTCGCAGAAGTCGTTCTGCACGTCCACCACGATCAGCGCGGTACCCATCGGTCGAACTCCCTCTCAGAGGAACAGCGTCGGGATAGCGGGCTCGCCGTGCGAGAGCTTGAGGCCCTCCCACGGCAGGCTGACCAGGCCGCGGCGCAGCCGCTGCCTCGCGTCGTCGAGCGTAGGCAGGTCCGGCTCCGGGCGGCCACCGCGGATCAGGGGGATCTGCAGCGGCCGGTCGTTCGCCTCGGGCTCGGGCGCGCTCGTACCGGACGCCCAGACGACTTCTTCGACCGCCGTGCCGGTGGTGCGGTGGCGCCGCAGCGCGGACTTGCGGCCGCCGCGGGACTCCTTGTGCGCGCTGCGCTTGGCGACCGGCTTGCCGTCCACTTCGACCAGCTTGTAGACCATGCCGGCGGTCGGTGCGCCGGAACCGGTCACGACCGAGGTGCCGACGCCGTACGCGTCCACCGGCTCCGCGCGCAGCGCCGCGATGGCGTGCTCGTCCAGGTCGCCGGACACCACGATCCGGGTGTCCTTGGCGCCCAGGGAATCCAGTTGCTCGCGGGCGCGGCGGGCGAGCGGGCCGACGTCGCCGGAGTCGATCCGGATCGCGCCGAGCTCGGGGCCGGCGACGCGGACCGCCGTCTCGATGCCCGCGGTGATGTCGTAGGTGTCGACCAGCAGCGTGGTGTCCGCGCCCATCTTGTCCACCTGGGCGCGGAAGGCGGCTTCCTCGCTGTCGTGCAGCAGCATGAAGGCGTGCGCGACGGTGCCGCGGGTCGGGATGCCGTAGCGGCGCCCGGCTTCCAGGTTGGACGTCGTCGCGAACCCGGCCAGGTAGGCGGCGCGCGCGGCCGCGACGGCGGCGTACTCGTGCGTGCGGCGGCCGCCCATCTCGATGATCGGACGGCCGTGCGCGGCGCCGGACATCCGGGCCGCCGCCGACGCGATGGCGCTGTCGTGGTTGAGGATCGACAGCACCAGCGTCTCCAGCAGCACGCATTCGCCGAACGAACCGGTGACGGTGAGGATCGGCGAGCCCGGGAAGTACAGCTCGCCCTCGGGATAGCCGTCGATGTCGCCGGAGAACTCGTAGTCGGCCAGCCAGGCGAGCGTCGCGTCGTCGACGACCGCGGTGGCCTCCAGCTGCGCCAGTTCGGCGTCGGTGAACCGGAAGTCCGCGATCGCGTCGAGCACCCGGGCGGTGCCCGCGACGACGCCGTAGCGCCGCCCGTCCGGCAGCCTCCTGGCGAAGACCTCGAACACGCAGGGCCGCTGTGCGGTCCCGTCGGCGAGCGCGCTGCCCAGCATGGTCAGCTCGTAGTGGTCGGTGAGCAGCGCAGTGCTGGCCGTGACCGGCTCCGGTGAACCCATGGGGTAAGCCTATTCACCCACATGGCCGGACCTGGCGCGGCGTACCCGGTGACCTCCGTGACACCATGGGGTGCATGTCCACGCCTGTCGCATCCGAACAGACGCAGGTCGAACCGGCCGGTGCCGAGGTCGCCGAGTCGGACACACCGTGGCGGACCGTGGTGTGGAACGACCCGGTCAACCTGATGTCGTACGTGACGTACGTCTTCCAGAAGCTGTTCGGCTACAGCCGGGACCACGCCACCAAGCTGATGCTGGACGTGCACCACAAGGGCAAGGCGATCGTCTCGTCCGGCAGCAAGGAGAAGGTGGAGACGGACGTGGCGAAACTCCACGCGGCGGGCCTCTGGGCCACCATGGAGCAGCCCTCGTGAACGGTTGGCGGCGCAAGGGCGCGGTGATCCACGCGGGATTCGAGCAGCAGGAGGCGGCCGTGCTGCGCGGGCTGGTCAGCCAGCTCGAGGACATGCTCACCGCGCGGGCCGAAGAGGCGCCCCAGGACGAGCTCGCCGAGCTCACCGGCATCCGGACCGGGCCGACGGAGTCCCCGGACGACCCGGTGCTCTCACGGCTGCTCCCGGACTTCCACAAGCTCGACCCGGACAACCCGTCCCGCGAGGACATCGACTCGGTCGCGGCGATGCGCTCGCTGCACGAGCCGGAGCTGCTCGACATCAAGGTCGGCGTGGCCAAGATCGTGCTCGACACGCTGCCCCGCGACGGCGGCCACGTCCGGCTGACCGAGGAGCAGGCCGACGCCTGGCTGGGCGCGCTCAACGACGTCCGGCTGGCGCTCGGCACCGCGCTCGACGTCACCGAGGACATGCCGGACGAGCTGCCCGAGGACGACCCGCGGGCGCCGCACCTCGGCGTCTACCACTGGCTGACCTGGGTGCAGGAGACGCTGATCCAGGCGCTCACGGGATGATCACCGACGTGCCGGGTGTCCTGGTCGGGCACCACGAACGGGTCGGCGACGGCTGGGCCACCGGGACGACGGTGGTGCTGGTGCCCGAGGGCGCGGTCGGCGCGGTCGACCAGCGCGGCGGCGCACCCGGCACGCGGGAGACGAACCTCCTGGAACCGGAGAACCTGGTCCAGCGGGTCAACGCGGTGTGCCTGTCGGGCGGCTCGGCGTACGGCCTCGCCGCGGCCGACGGCGTGATGCGGTGGCTTTCGGAGCGCAACCTGGGCTTTCCGGTGGGCGCGCAGCCGCACGAGGTGGTGCCGATCGTGCCCGCGGCCGTGCTGTTCGACCTGCCGCGGAGCGAGTGGGGCAACCGGCCTGATGCGTCCTTCGGCTACGCGGCCTGCTCGACGGCGTCTGCCGGTCCGGTGCCGCAGGGAACGGTCGGGGCGGGCGCGGGGGCGGCCGTCGGGTCGCTGAAGGGCGGGATCGGGTCGGCGAGCGAAGTCGTGGGCGAGTTCACGGTCGGGGCGCTGGCGGCGGTGAACGCGGCCGGCGAGGCGGTGGACCTGTCGACCGGCCGGGCGTACGCGGCCGACCACGGCGACTTCGGCGTGACGTGGCCTTCGCGTCCTGCCGACCTGCCGTCCCGGCGGACGGACCTCAACACGACGATCGGCGTGGTCGCGGTCGACGCGGCGCTGTCGAAGGCCGAAGCGCGGCGGCTCGCGGTCGCGGCGCAGGACGGGCTGGCGCGCGCGGTGCGGCCGGCGCACACGATGTTCGACGGCGACACGGTGTTCGCGCTGGCCACGGGGGCGCACGAGCTGCCGGGCGCGAGCGGCCCGTTCGGCGCGGCGGCCCGGCCGGCGGCGCTGGACGCCCTGTGCTCGGCGGCGGCGCGGGTGTTCGCGCGGGCGATGGTGCACGGGCTCCTGGCGGCGACCACGGCCGGTGGCGTGCCGGCCTACCGGGACGTCTGGCCGGAGGCCTTCGCCTGAAACGCGCTGGTGAGGGCTGTATCTCATCATCTGGACGTGACTTGTCCACCCCCTAAGATGGCGGTGTGCTCCGGATCCGCCGTGAACTCGTCGACGAGATCGTCGCCCACGCCCGTCGTGACCACCCCGACGAGGCGTGCGGGGTGATCGCCGGGCCCGAAGGCTCGGATTCCCCCGAGCGGTTCATCCCCATGCTGAACGCGGCCCGGTCACCGACGTTCTACGAGTTCGACTCCGGCGACCTGCTGAAGCTCTACCGCGAGATGGCCGCGAACGACGAGGTGCCGGTGGTCATCTACCACTCGCACACCGCGACCGAGGCCTACCCGTCGCGGACCGACGCGAACATCGCCGCCGAGCCGGACGCGCACTACGTGCTCGTCTCCACCCGCGACCCCGAAGTGCACGAGTTCCGGTCGTACCGGATCGTGGACGCCGAGATCACCGAGGAGCCGGTCGAGATCGTCGACTGAGCCCTCGGAATAAACCGCCGCGCCACCGGCGTCTGCGTGTAAGAACCCACCGGAGGTAAGAACCCATGGCCGTGACCGTCTCCATCCCGACGATCCTGCGCACCCACACCGGCGGCGAGAAGTCCGTCGAGGCGAAGGGCGCGACCGTCCTCGAGGTCATCGACGACGTCGAGGCCCGGCACGCCGGCATCAAGGCGCGCCTGGTCAAGGAGGAGAAGCTGCACCGCTTCATCAACGTCTACGTCAACGACGAGGACGTGCGCTTCGCCGGCGGGCTCGAGGCCGAGGTCAAGGACGGCGACACCCTGACCATCCTCCCCGCCGTGGCCGGTGGCTGATCGATGGCTCGCTTCGAGTCCCTGCTCGACGCGCTCGGCGGCACCCCGCTGGTCGGGCTGCCCCGGCTCTCCCCGACGCACGACGTGCGCCTGTGGGCGAAGCTGGAGGACCGCAACCCGACCGGCTCGATCAAGGACCGGCCCGCGCTGGCCATGATCGAAGCCGCCGAGCGTGAAGGCAAGCTCCGGCGCGGCTCCACGATCCTGGAGCCGACGTCGGGCAACACCGGCATCTCGCTGGCCATGGCCGCCAAGCTCAAGGGCTACGGGCTGGTCTGCGTGATGCCGGAGAACACCTCCACCGAGCGCAAACAGCTGCTGCAGGCCTACGGCGCGCGGATCGTCTTCTCGCCGGCCGCGGGCGGCTCGAACGAGGCCGTCCGGCGGGCGAAGGAACTGGCCGAGGCGAACCCGGACTGGGTGATGCTCTACCAGTACGGCAACCCGGCCAACGCCGACGCGCACTACCGCGGCACCGGCCCGGAGCTGCTCAAGGACCTGCCGACGCTGACGCACTTCGTCGGCGGCCTCGGCACGACCGGGACGCTGGTGGGCGTCGGGCGCTACCTGCACGAGGCCAAGCCGGACGTCCAGATCATCGCGGCCGAGCCGCGCTACGGCGAGCTGGTGTACGGCCTGCGCAACCTCGACGAGGGGTTCGTGCCGGAGCTGTACGACGCTTCGGTGCTCAACGGGCGCTACTCCGTGGGGGCGTACGACGCGTTGCGGCGCACCCGGGAGCTGCTGGAGCACGAAGGCATCTTCGCGGGCATCTCGACGGGCGCGGTGCTGCACGCGGCGCTGGCCGTGGCCGAGAAGGCCGCGGCCCGGGGTGAGCAGGCGGACGTCGCGTTCGTCGTCGCGGACGCCGGGTGGAAGTACCTGTCCACCGGGGCTTACGCCGGGTCGCTCGACGAGGCCGCCGAACGGCTCGACGGGCAGCTCTGGGCCTGAGTCACTCCCGCCGCCAGAGTTCGGGGAGGGCGAGGTCGACGCCGTCGGCCTCGGCCAGCCGCTCGAAGGTCGCCATCGTCGCGCCGAAGTCGTCGAAGAGCTTGGGCAGCAGCTTGAGCGGCTTGGACAACGGGCGCCAGAAGGCGTCCCAGTGGATCGGGCGGACGACGCGGGCGCCGAGCGCGCCGACGGTCTCCCGCCAGTACCGCTCGCGCCACTCTTCGGTCTGCTTGCCGGCCGCTCCGGCGCCCAGGTAGACGGTGTCCGCCCGGTAGCCGGCCAGCGCGCCGGGCACGAAGTTCGCCGACGCGTGGACCAGCACGTTCCCCGCGGCGTGCGCGATGTGGAACGAGTAGCACCGCCCGGTCTTGAACGCCTTCGCCCTGGCCGGCAGCCGGACCGGCTCGGTGATCTCGCCCGGCACCCGGTCGCCGGGGCTGTGGACGGCGTCGACCGGCGTCACGGTGAAGGCACCGAACTCGACGGGCCTGCCCGGCACCAGTTCCGCGAACGGCTCCGCGGCCAGGCCGTACCCCTCCTGGACCTTCCGGGTCGACGGCGAGCCGGCGAGCATGGCGCCGGTCAGCTCGGCGACGACCGGGGCGTCCAGCACGTGGTCGACGTGGGAATGCGCGACCAGGACCGCATCCAGCGCCGTGACGCCGAGGCGCCGCAGGGCCGCCTCGATCCGGGCGCGGTCCGGCGCCACGCGCGTCGCCATCCTCAGCAGGGACGGCCGCGAGAAGAAGCCGTCGACCAGGACGGCCGAGGTGCCGTCGGTGACCAGGACGTTCGCCACTCCGGCGAACGCCGTGCGCAGTGGGGGCATGCTGGACATCATGAAGGTCATCGGACTGCTCGGCGGGATGAGCTGGGAATCGTCGAGCGAGTACTACCGGCTCGTCAACGAACGGGTGAAGGCCCTCCTCGGCGGGTTCCACTCGGCGCACACCGTGCTCTACTCCGTCGACTTCGCCGCGATCGAGCGGATGCAGGCCGACGGCCGCTGGGACGACGCCGGTGCCGAGCTCAACCGGGCCGCCAAGGCCCTCGAAGCGGCCGGGGCCGACTTCGTGGTGCTCTGCACCAACACCATGCACAAGGTCGCCGACCGGCTCGAGGACGGCCTCGGCATCCCGCTGCTGCACCTCGCCGACGCCACCGCCGCGGCGGTCAAAACCGCCGGCGTCCGCCGCGTCGGGCTGCTCGGGACCGGTTTCACCATGGGGCAGCCCTTCTACCGCGAGCGCCTCGCCGCGCACGGCCTCGACGTGCTTGTGCCGGCCGCCGAAGACCGCGACCTCGTGCACCGGATCATCTACGACGAACTGGTGCTCGGCGTCGTCGAAGACAGCTCGCGAGAGGCCTACCGCGGGGTGATCGCCCGGCTGGCCGACGCGGGCGCCGAGGGTGTCATCTACGGCTGCACCGAGATCGAGCTGCTCGTCGGCCCGGAGGACAGCCCGGTGCCGACGTTCCCCACGACCCGCCTGCACGCCGAAGCAGCGGTGGACTACGCGCTCGGCACCACCTCACTGCCCCGGCCGCCGGCGTGAGCCTCGTGCTGGGCGACGCACTGCCGCCACAGCCGCTCGCGCTCCCCCGCCGTGAACAGCGCCGCCGGGATGCCGAACACGTCACCCGCGGCCGCCCACCAGTCGCCGGGTGACTCGACCACCTCCTTGGCGCCGTGGCGGTTCAGGGTGAGCGCACGCAGGGTGTCGACGCCCGCCTCGTCCCGCCGCTGCACCACGCACACCCGCACGAACCCGGACCCGGGTGCCGTCGACAGCCAGGCGTGCTTCTCCGCGAAGTCCGCCATCTCCGCGACGCCGGGCGCGAAATCCATGCCGGTGAAGCTGCCCGACGGGTCGTGGTCGAACCGCCAGCCGCCCGGCGCCACTTCCGACGGCCGCAGCCGGTAGGTGTGCGGGCCCTGCACGTAGGTGCCTTCCCGGAGGGGGAGCGGCTCGTGCGGGCCGTCCCCGAGCCCCGCGTCGACCAGCCACGCCGTTCCCGGGGCGTCCGGCAGCCCGGTGACGGTCAGCGCCAGGTGGTTGCGGCCGACGTTCGGCTCGTCCGCCGGGCTGCCCTGCACCCCGCCCAGGTGCCGGGTGACCTGGTAGCCGAGCGCCGCCAGCAGGGCCGAGAATGCCCCGTTCAGGTGATAGCAGTACCCGCCGCGGCCCCGCAGGATCCGCGCCAGCGACGCCGACGGCTCGAGCGGGGTGGGCCGCCCGAGCTGCACCTCCAGCGCCTCGTACGGCACGCGTTCGACGTGCGCCGCGTGCAGCCGCCGCAGCGCACCGAAGCTCGGCGGCTCGGGATCGAGGCCGAGCCGCGCGAGGTAACCGATGACGTCCATGCCCGACAAGCTAGCGGCGACCACCGACAAAACCGCGGGATCAGGGATTTCACCCGAGGTAAAGGGGCCGTGGCCGGACGTAGCCTCGAAGGCGTGAGCACTCTGCAACCCGCCCCGGAAACCGACGCCGCCAAGCGCGTGCTGCCGCCGAAACCGGTGGCGGCCGCGATCGTCGCGCTGTCGTTCACCCTGCTCCTGTACCTGGTCGAGCTGGTCGACGTCATCCTCCCCGGTGACCTCGACCAGGGCGGCATCCACTCGCGATCGCTGTCCGGGCTGGACGGCGTGCTGTTCGCGCCGGTCCTGCACGCCGGCTGGTCGCACCTGTTCGCGAACACCGTGCCGGTGCTGCTGTTCTCCTTCCTCGCGATGGCGGCGGGCATCGGCCGGTTCGCGCTGGTCACGGCCATCATCTGGGTGGTCTCCGGGCTCGGCGTGTGGCTGATCGGGCCCGCGGACGGCGTCACCGTCGGCGCGTCCGGCCTGGCCTTCGGCTGGCTCGCCTACCTGCTGGTCCGCGGCCTGTTCAACCGCGCGGCCGGGCAGATCCTGGTCGCCGTCGTCCTGCTCGGCGTGTGGAGCGGCATGCTGGCCGGGCTGCTGCCGGGCAACCCCGGCGTCTCCTGGCAGGGCCACGTGTTCGGCGCGCTGGCCGGCGTCCTCGCGGCGTGGCTGACCACCCGGCGGTCCCGCAAGGCCGCCCCGGGTAACCTCGAAGGGTGACGTCTCCGCCCGCTGATGCCCCGATCGGCGTGTTCGATTCCGGCGTCGGCGGGCTGACGGTCGCGAGGGCGATCCTCGAGCAGCTGCCCGCCGAGCAGCTCCGCTACGTCGGCGACACGGCGCACAACCCGTACGGCCCGCTCCCGATCGCCACCGCCCGCAGCTACGCCCTCGCGGCCCTCGACGAGCTGGTCGAAAGCGGCGTCAAGGCACTGGTGATCGCCTGCAACACGGCGTCCGCGGCCTGCCTGCGCGACGCCCGGGAGCGCTACGACGTCCCGGTGATCGAGGTCGTCCTGCCCGCCGCGCGCCGCGCCGTCGTGGCGACCCACACCGGCCGCGTGGGCGTGATCGGCACCGAGGGCACCGTGCGGTCGCGGGCCTACGAGGACGCCTTCGCCGCGGCGCCGGACATCACGCTGACCAGCGTCGCCTGCCCGCGGTTCGTCGACTTCGTCGAGCGCGGCATCACGACCGGGCGCCAGGTGCTCGGCCTGGCGCAGGGCTACCTGCAGCCGCTGCTCGACGCGCAGGTCGACACGCTCGTGCTCGGCTGCACGCACTACCCGCTGCTGCAGGGCGTGCTGCAGATCGTGATGGGCCAGGAAGTGACCCTGGTCTCGAGTGCCGACGAGACGGCGAAGGACCTGGTCCGCGTGCTCACCGAGGGGGAGCTGCTGACCACGCGGGACACCCCGCCGCGGCACGAGTTCCTCGCCACCGGCTCCGCTGAGCCGTTCACCCGGCTCGCCCAGCGGTTCATGGGATTCGCTCCGGGTGTCCTCGCTCCCACCACCGCGTGATCGCGGCGGTGGACGCTTAGGGTGTCGAAGTGCGACTGACCATCCTCGGGTGCTCCGGCAGCATCCCCGGGCCGAACGCCGCCGCGTCCGGTTACCTGGTCGAGGCCGAGGGCTTCCTGCTCGGCCTCGAACTCGGCAACGGCACGCTCGCGCAGCTGCAGGCCGTGGCCGACCCGTTCGACCTGGACGCGCTCGTGCTCACGCACCTGCACCCCGACCACTGCGCCGACGTCAGCGCGCTCACCGTCCTGCGGCGCTACCACCCGGCGCCGCCGTACCCGGCGCGGCCGCGGCTGTTGCCGCTGTACGCCCCGCCGGACGCGCCGGTCCGGCTGGCCAACGCGTACGCGCCCAACGAGACCGAGCGGGCCGTCACGGACCTCTCCGACGTCTACGACTTCCGGCCGCTGCGGCCCGAGCCGTTCCGGATCGGGCCGTTCGAGGTGGTCGCGGTCGAGGTCGACCACCCGACCCCGGCGTACGGCCTGCGCATCTCCTACGGCGGCCGGATCCTGGCGTTCACCGGCGACACCGGGCCGTGCGCGGCGCTGAACGAGCTCGCCGACGGCGTCGACCTGCTGCTCGCCGAGGCGTCCTGGACGGACTCGGCGGAGCGGCCGGCCGGGGTGCACCTGTCGGGCAAGCAGGCGGGCGAGCTGGCGCGCGACGCCGGTGTCGGGCGGCTGCTGCTGACGCACATCGCGCCGTGGACCGACGCCGGGGCGGTGCTGGCCGAGGCGTCGGCCGGGTTCCCCGGCGCGGAGGTCGTCAAGCAGGGTGCCGTCTACGACGTCTGACGGGGCGGTCATAGAGTGCACCTGTGGCTCGTAAAGATGGCAGGAACGACGACCAGCTCCGTGACATCAAGATCACCCGGGGGTTCCAGCAGTGGCCGGCGGGGTCGGTGCTGATCGAATTCGGCAACACGCGGGTGCTGTGCGCGGCGAGCGTCACCGAAGGGGTGCCGCGCTGGCGGGCCGGCTCCGGCCTCGGCTGGGTGACGGCGGAATACGCGATGCTACCGTCCGCGACCAACACCCGGGGTGACCGCGAGTCGGTGAAGGGCCGGATCGGCGGCCGCACGCACGAGATCTCCCGGTTGATCGGCCGGTCGCTGCGGGCGTGCATCGACCTGGCGGCCCTGGGCGAGAACACGATCGTCATCGACTGCGACGTCATCCAGGCCGACGGCGGCACCCGCACGGCGGCGGTGACCGGCGGTTACGTGGCCCTGGCGGACGCGATCACCTGGCTGGGCGCGGCGAACCGGCTCAACGACCCGCAGCCGCTGTCGTCCTCGGTGGCGGCGGTCAGCGTGGGCGTGGTCGACGGCCGCGTCCGGCTGGACCTGCCGTACGAAGAGGACTCGCGCGCCGAGGTCGACATGAACGTGGTGGCCACCGACGCGGGCACGCTGATCGAGGTCCAGGGCACCGGCGAGGGCGCGACGTTCGCGAGGTCCACTTTGGACACGATGCTGGACATGGCGCTGGCGGGGTGCGCGGAGCTGACCCGCTTGCAGAACGAGGCGCTGGCCCTGCCGTACCCGGGCGAGCTGCCGGAGCCGCGCCCGGACAAGAAGAAGGGCTCGAAGTGACGAAGCTGCTGCTGGCCACGCGCAACGCGAAGAAGCTGGGTGAGCTGCGGCGGATCGTTGCCGCGGAAGGGCTTTCGGGCCTCGAAGTGATCGGTCTCGCCGACGTGCCTTCGTTCCCGGAGGCGCCGGAGACGGCACCGGACTTCGAGGGCAACGCCGTGGCGAAGGCGCGTGACGCTGTTGCGGCCACGGGGCTGCCTGCCATTGCGGACGACTCGGGGATCGCGGTCGACGCGCTGAACGGGATGCCCGGGGTGCTGTCGGCCCGGTGGTCCGGCAAGCACGGGGACGACGAGGCGAACCTGGACCTGGTGCTGGGGCAGCTTTCCGACGTGCCCGACGAGCGGCGCGGGGCGCAGTTCGTGTGCGTGGCGGCTTTGGTGCTGCCGTCGGGCGAGGAGACGGTGGTCCGCGGCGAGTGGCGGGGGACGCTCGTGCGCTCGCGGCGTGGGGTGAACGGGTTCGGGTACGACCCGATCTTCCGGCCTGATGGGGAGTCGCGGACGTCGGCGGAGATGGAGCCGGCCGAGAAGGACGCGGTTTCGCACCGGGGGCTGGCGTTGCGGGCGCTGGTGCCGGCGCTGCGGGAGCTGGCTTAGAGGAGTTCGACGCCGGGGCCGAGCTCTTCGGCGCCGATGAGTTCGGTGTCGTCGACCTTGATGGTCAAGGCCAGCTCCGCCAGCGGACTGACATCGACCGGCCTGTTCAGCGAAGCGAACGAGAGGTTACGAAGCTGGGGAAGAGCGAGCTCGCGCAGGCCGGTGACCTCCAGACCGTAGAGGTGCAGATCCCGCACGTGGGGAAAGCACCGGATGATGGTTTCGCCGGTGAGCTCGACATCCTGGTCGTGGAAGAGGTAGACCTGCTCGGGGCCGGGAACCGGTGCCGAGGCGGCGAGTGCCTCCTGCGGAAGCTGCCCCAGACTGACGAACCGCAGATCGTCCAGTGCTGCCAGGGGATCGAGGGTCTCGACCTGCCGCAGGTTGTTGAGGGTGATCCTCTTCAGGCCGGACAGTTCGCCGAACACTTCGAGGGTGCCGACCGGCACGCTCCGGAAAAGCGCCAAACTCACCAGTTTCTTGAGGCTCTTCAGGTGGTGTTCACCGGTGTACTGGAAGGCCGAATACAGAGAAAAGGTCGCGAGTTCCGGGTGGCTGCTCAGGGGAGCCAGATCGACGGTCGCATCGCCCTGGAGATCGCATTCGAGCCGGCTGAGCCGAGGCAGGCCGTCGAGTGCGTTCAGATCGGCGAGCGGCTCCGTCCGTGGCAGGAACACGGTCAGTTCGGTCAAGGCCGTCAGATGCCGCACCAGCGGCAGCAAGCGTGCGGCCCGGACCGTGATCGCGCCGTCGGCCAAAGGTGAGTCGGCCAGCACCTCCGCGGCATAGCGTTCGGGATCGAAGTACTGCCAGGTCTCGGCCAGTTGTTCCTGCACTGCCTTGCGTGGGTCCTGGGCGTAGTTGCGCAGGACCTTCAGCGCATCCTCTCCCGCGGTCAGCGCTGCCGCTCGAACCGACGCAGCCGCTACCGCGTCCGAAAGACCATCCAGACTCTCCGGCAGGTAGCGCAGGACGCGATGCCCGATCGACGCCAGCGACCGCGTCTCCCGCAGACTTCGCGGTGGCACCAGCTTGTCCTGGATCACCGCTTCGATCCGGGCCAGGACTTCCGGGGAAGCGTTGCTCACCGTCTCCAGGCACGCTGCCGCGAGCAGGCGCAGGTGCCTGGCGTGGCGGGGTTCCGCGTCCGCCCGGTCCAGGATCCCGCTCAGCAAAGTCCCGGCCTGGTGGTGCTTCGCGTGGCCGCACGCCATCACGAACGTCTCCCACCACGTGTCCAGGTGGGCCCGGTCGATCAACGTCTCCAGGTGGTCCTGTTCCGTGGCCTCGTTGGCCGCCAGGCACTCCTGGAACGTCCGGTGCACGAAATCCACGCGGTCTCGCACCGGCTCGCGCAACACCCCACTGCGCTCCAGAAGGTGTTCCAGAACCTCGGCCGGTGTGTGATCGACGTGCGGCAACGAGGGCAGCCGGCGCGAGACGTGCGAGAGCACCCGTTCCTTCGGCAGCTCCACCTTCGACGCCAGCGACAGCCGCCATGCCAGGTCTCCCAGCAGGATCTGCTTCTGTGCTTCCGTCAGGATCACGTCGATGCGGCGCTCGGCGTCGCGCAAGTGCAACAGCATCGACAACGCCTTGCGGTACAGGTCCATCCGGTCCCGCGGCAGCTCCGACCGGTGCGCCAGGTTCAACGCGCACAACATCGCGCACAACAGGGGGCTCGCGGCCAGAGTACGCAGGTGCGGCCGGGAATCGAGCTGGTTGAGCAGCCGTCGCTGGACCGCGGCCAGGTCCGTGTCCGGGCGGACCGTCCCGCCCGCCGCGGCCGCGTTGTGCCAGCGGGCCACCAGTGCCTCGATGTCCTCCGCGCCCATCGGCTCCAGCAGGACGCAGCCGAAACCCTCGTGAGCCAGCCAGCGGTGGTCGGCCGCCGCCGTGCGGGACGTCACCACGATCACCGTGTCCGGGAACGCCGAAGACAGCTTGCGCAGCCACGATTTCACCTCGCGGCGATGGCCGGTGCCCACCTCGTCGACGCCGTCGACCAGGACCATCGCGCGGCCGCTGTCCAGCACGCGACGGGCCCAGCCGTCCGGCGGGGCCAGCATCGGCGCGATGTGCGCGAGGAATTCCTCAGGCCGCGGCAACGGCTCGGCGGCGAAACTCCGCAGCCGGATCGGGAACGGGACTCGGCCGTTCCAGCCCTCGAGCTTCCCGGTGAAGCCGGCGCGCGCCGCCGTCACCGCCAGCCAGTCCAGCAGCGTCGTCTTGCCCGATCCGGCTTCGCCGCGGACCAGCACGTGTGTGACACCGCTCAGCGCCGTCTCGACGCGCACGTTCGCGCTGCCCGTGCGGTTCTGCCGCTTCTCGAACCACAGCTCGTCCATGCGCCGCTCGGCCCGGCGGGGTTCGCCCTCGGGGGAGACGCTCAGGCTCAGGTAAGCGACGGTCAACGGCAACGCCGGCTGGTCGTCCATCGTCAGGCCGAGCAGTTCGAGCCGGTCGAGGTCGCGGGCGAGCTGCCGGCGGTACGCCGCTTCGAACTCGGCGTCGCGGTCGGTGCCGTCGGGTGTCGCAAGGCTGGTCTTCGGCACCCGGGCCAGCAGCTCTTCCAGCTGGTCGCTCTGGCGGCTCAGCCGGCCGAGGACGTCGGCGAGCGCTCGTGGCTGGAACGACGGCAGGTGGCGGACGACCTGCACAAGGTGCCTGCACGCCTGGTCCAGCGCCAGTTCATACAGCGCGGCCGCTTGGGGCGCCAGGAGCCGCTCGCGCGGGAGGTCGCCGCGGATCTTCCTGGCCAGCTGCTCCGGATCCGCGTCCGCCGCCAGCAACGCCTCGTCGGACAGATCGGCCTTGCCCAGCGCATCCGCCACGGCGACGAAAGCCGCTTCGATCTCGTGCGGTGGCAGCGTCGAAAAACGATCCGCGAGGACCGGCTCCAGCTGCTCGGCCACCTGCATTCCGATGTGCTGGACGAGGTTCTCCAGCTTCGCCCGCTCCAGCGGCCCCTTCAGCTCGCCCGCCGCCAGGTCGACCAGATCGGCCGACCGCGCGACGCCGGCCTTCCGCCGCTGCAGCCACGACTTCGCCGCGGCCGAGGCGATCTGGCCGCCCAGTTTCAGCGCGGGCCCCTCCAGGCTCGTCACGGCGTCAGGAAGCCAGGCCGAGGTCCCGGATCAGCTTCGCCACGTGCCCGGTCGCGCGGACGTTGTAGAAGGCGTGGGCGATCTTGCCGTCGGCGTCCACGACGAACGTCGACCGGATCACGCCCAGATAGGTCTTCCCGTAGTTCTTCTTCTCGCCGTACGCGCCCCAGGCTTCGATGACCGTCTTCTCGGGGTCGCCCAGCAGCGGGAACGTCAGGCCCTCGTTCGAGACGAACTTGGCGAGCTTCGCCTGCGTGTCCGGCGAGATGCCGACCACCTGGTAACCCGCGTCGTTCAGGTCGGCGAGGTTGTCGCGGAAGTCGCAAGCCTGCTTGGTGCAGCCCGGGGTGCTCGCCGCCGGGTAGAAGTACACCACCACGGACCGGCCGCGGAAGTCGCTCAGGGACACTTCCTTGCCCTCGCTGTCGGGCAGGGTGAAGTCCGGGGCTTCGTCACCGGGGGAAAGGCGCTCGGTCATGCCCCGAGCCTAACGTCAAGCCGGCCCGCAGTAGGTGACCGCGGCGGCTTCGGTCGCGCTCGGGCGGATCTGCAGGCGCAGCTGCGTCGGCTCGCGCGAGACCGCGAACGCCAGCGTGATGTGCACCGAACGGCCCGGCAGCACGTCCTTGCCCGCGTCGGTGATCCCGGTGAACCCCTGGGTGGTGTCCACGACCTGCTTGACCGCGGTGCCGCCCGCGGTGGCCGTCACGTTGAGCCCCGACAGCTTGTACGTCGTCGAGCCGTCGTTGGTCAACTGGACGTCGAAAGCGGCGCCGCGCGGGCTCTGCGGGTACGCCGACGGGCTGGGGCGGAACGACTGGGGAGAGCCGACCGAGATCCTGAGGCCGCTGGCGAACCGGTGGTCGGCGCCGAACTTGAGATCGTTGCCGGCCGGCGCGGCCGAGGCGCCGGCGCCCGCGGGGGAGCCAGCCGCGCCGAGCGCCGCGGTGCCCTCGTGCGCCGAAGGGACCCCGCACGCCACCGCCAGGCCGAGCAGTCCTGCGGTGAACATGATCTTGCGGGTGCGCGCGAGCGCCATTGCGGGTACTCCAGTCGGCGGGTCGGGTGCCGTCGGCAACGGGGGATTGCCGGGGGAACCCGCTCCACTCTGGCCGTGATCGCGCGTGGTTACGAGGCGCGACCGGGGGTTGTCGCGCACCTGGTGCCACCCCGTGGCCAATCCGTGACCGGAACGGCACGGCTGGTGACAATCTCTGGCCACATGCCACTTAAACCGCGAGCGCGAACAGCAGGATGAAGATCGCGACGCCGGCCACCCACGCCGTCATCAGCCAGCCGAAATCCCGGACCGGATCAACGGCGCGGCTCTCCTCGCCGGGCACGTACACGCCGCGCTCCTCGAACCAGTCCGCCCAGCGGGCGACCCAGCGCAACGGGTTGCGCGACGCCATGCTTCACCTCCGGGGACCGGTTGACCCCGTCACAGTACGCGTTCGGTCACGCACACCGGAAGGCGCGGGCGGCCGTCCACTCCCGACACCCCACGGCCGGGTGAACGTCGGCACCACTCGTGTAGAAGCTCAAGTCAGGCCGTGACGGCGCAGGATCGTCACGGCACGGACGGTCGCGTACCCCCGCCATTCGAGCGACGCGGCGGGCGAGAAGCTCGCGAAATCCACCCGCCAGCCGCCGTCCTCCTGTTGCGCCTCCGCGAGCCGCCGCAGTTCCGCGTCGACCACGTCGGCGGCGAACAACGCGCGCGCCGGGCGGTCCGGCAGCGGCGCGAAATCCAGGGCGCGGAGGGTTTCGCCCTCCGAACCACCGTCCACCGGGGCCAGTCCGTCGGCCGGGACGAACGTGGCGAGGTGCTCCAGGAGCGCCGGGGCCTCCTCGTGGAGTTCGTGCGCGGCGTCGACGAATTGCACCGCGAAGGACAACGCGATCGCGTGCGGTGGCCCGGAAAGTTCGCGGATGGCGCGGAAGCAGTACTGCGTCGCCGCGGCCAGCCACGGGTGTTCCCGCACGGCCCGGTCGTGCCGGGCGACGCGCAGGGCCACGCCGGCGGTGAACGCGGTGCTCTGCAGGGTGGTCACGGCCGGATCGGCCTGGGCCCAGAAGGGCGCGCAGCCGGCCGGGTCCGCCACGGGCAGCGCGAACGGCAGGCCACCGTCCGGACGGGACGCCGTCGCCAGCCAGTCGCAGAGCCGCTCCGCGTGCGGTGTGGTCCGCGGGGCGACTTCCTCGAAGACCTCGAAGGCGTGGAGGGCGCCGCCGGGCTGGCTTTCCGGCGCTCGCAGGTCCGGTTCGAGGCCCCAGCCGTAACCGCCGTCCGGGTTGCGGTAGCCGTCGACGGCGGCCAGCACCGCGTCGGCGTCGGTGGCGCCGTCGAGCAGTTCGAAACGGCGGCGGTCGAGGAGGCGGGCGTGCGTCGCCATGAAGGACGCCGCCGCGGGAAGGTTCACGGACATGCCGCCAGCGTCGCACCCGGCGCGGCCGGCCGTCTTGAACGGATCGGACGTCACGGCAGCTGCGGTCCGGCCGGGGCCGAGCGCAGCCGCGCCGCGTCCTGCCCGGGCGGGGCGCCGAACAGGCGGCGGTACTCGCGGTTGAACTGCGACGGGCTGTCGTAGCCGACGAGGTGCCCGACCCCGGCGACGTCGCCCGCGTCGGCCAGCAGCAGCGACCGGGCTTCCTGCAGGCGGATGCGCTTCTGGAACTGCAGCGGGCTCAGCGCCGTGGTGGCGCGGAACTGGCGGTGGAACGCCGACGCGCTCAAGCCGCTCAGCCGCGCGAGCTCCTCGATCCGCATCGGCTCGGCGTAGTTCTCCCTGATCCAGCGGATCGCCCGCCCGACGTGCGCGGCGCCGCTGCCGGCCAGGCCGATCCGGCGGACCAGGCCGCCGTGCGGGCCGGTCAGCAGCCGCCACAGGATCTCCCGCTCGATCAGGGGCGCGAGCACGGGCACGTCCGACGGGTGGTCGAGCAGCCGGAGCAGGCGCAGCGCCGCGTCGAGCAGTTCCGGGCCGGCGTCGTCGATGGCGATCGGGGACGCCGGCGGGGTGCGGGGCGGCGCCTCGGGCAGCAGCGGGGCGATCGCCGCGGGCCGCAGGGCGAGGCCCAGGCCCAGCGCGGGCGTCCGCGGGGTGGCGCCGACGAAGTGGCCGGTCACCGGCAGGTCGGTGCCGACCAGCAGGTACTGCCCGGCGCGGTACTCGTGCACCTGCTCGCCGAGCAGCAGGCGCTTGCCGCCCTGGGCCATGACGACCAGCAGCGGCTCGGCGAGCGAGTGGTGCGGCTCGCTCGTTTCCACTTTGGACAGCAGGAGGCCCGGCACCGGCGTGCGCAGGTCGGCGTGGGCGTGCCGGGCGACGAGGTCGCGGAGTTCTTCGAGCACCCGTCCAGGAAACCTGCGTTGAGAGGATTGTGCAAGAGGTCGCTGCGATCGGTCTACCGTTGAGCAGGACATACGCGGTTTCCTTGAGTGGTCGATCCGATGACTGAAGGAGAGTTTCGTGTCACTCGATCACTACGTCACCCTCGGCCGCTCCGGCCTCCGCGTCAGCCCGTTCGCCCTCGGCGCGATGACCTTCGGGGAAGACCCCGGCGGCGCCGGCTGCGACGTCGGGGAGTCCGAGAAGATCCTCGCGACCTACCTGGACCTCGGCGGCAACTTCGTCGACACGGCGAACTTCTACACCAACGGCCATTCCGAGAAGATCCTCGGCGACTTCTTCGCCGCCCAGCCGGGCCGCCGGGCGCGGGTGGTGCTCGCGTCGAAGTTCTTCGGCAACATGTTCCCCGGCGACCCCAACGGCGGCGGCGCCGGCCGCGCGTCGATCATCGCCCAGCTCGACGAGACGCTCCGGCGGCTGCAGACCGACTACCTGGACCTGTACTGGCTGCACAACTGGGACCGCGCCACGCCGATCGAGGAGACCATGCGGACCCTCGACGACCTGGTGCGCGCGGGCAAGATCCGGTACGTCGGCTTCTCGAACACCCCGGCGTGGGTCACCGCGCAGGCGCAGACGACGGCGTTGCTGCGCGGCTGGACGCCGTTGATCGCGCTGCAGGTCGAGTATTCGCTGCTGGCGCGGACGGTCGAGGGCGAACTGGCGCCGTTCGCGCTGGACCAGGGCCTGGCGCTGGTGCCGTGGAGCCCGCTGAAGAACGGTTTCCTGTCCGGCAAGTACCGCCGCGGCGCCGCGACGCCGGATTCCGCCCGCGCGGCCTTCGTCGGCGGTCCGTCCGAAGCGGAGTTCGCGGTCATCGACGCGGTCGCGGCGATCGCCGAGGAGCTCGGGTCGACGTCCGCGGCGGTGTCGCTCGCGTGGCTGCGGGCGCGGCGGGGAACGGTGGTCCCGATCATCGGCGCGCGGCGGCTGGAGCACCTGACCGGCAACCTGGCCGGGCTGGACGTCACGCTGACCCCGGCGCAGCTGGCTGCTTTGGACGAGGTTTCCGCACCGGAGCTGGACTATCCGGCCCCGATGCACGGCGCCCAGCGGGCGATGCTGCAGTACGCGGGCACGACGGTCGACGGTGAACCGTCCACTGTGTACCCGCCGTTGCTGCAGAGCGGGGTCCGCTACTGACCCACCGTGATGTGCGGCGCCAGCGCCCGCAGGAAGTCGGCCGCGACGAACATCTCGCCGGCCGTGGCGACGCCCTTGGCCTTCGTCCGCCCGGTCAGGATCCGGTCGACCGCTTCCACCGCCAGCGGCGCGCTCACCGCGTAGATGTCCTCGCCGCGCGCCACGATCCGGCGTTCCTCGTCGCCGGCGCGCACCACGACGTCCACCACGAACGTCTCGGCCGCGTCGCGCTCGCCGGCCGCCGCCAGGCCCCGGGCCGCGTCGACCGTCATGTAGCTGATGACGTCGCGGACCTCCAGGTGCCGCGGGATCGTCACGATGTCGGCCATCGAGAACTCGCCGAAGACCGGCCGGGGGCCGAGCGGCTCGGGGAACGCCCACTCGCGCGTCGGCAGGGCGTCTTCGCGATAGTCCAGCCGGCCGCCCGCGTACCGGATGCGCTTGCCGCCACGGCGTTCCCGGGACACCCGGCCCGCTTCGAGGGTGCCGGCCGTCGGGCGCCAGCCGCTGAGCCCGTAGGCGACGTGGACCTCGTCGGCCGCCGTCCAGTCGCCCATCGCCGCCGTGGCCAGCAGGTCGGCCAGGCCGCCGAAGAACGCCATCGCGGGGACGACCGCGGTGTCGGCGGTCAGCGCGAGGGTGTCGAGGTTCGCCTCGATCTCGGCGGCGACGTCGACGTACGGGACGCCGGCGCGGATGGCCGCCTCGGCGAGCGGGACGGCCGTGCCGGCGAACGGGCCCGCGCAGTTGATCACCGCGTCGACGCCGTCGAGCGCGCGGTCGAGGGCGGCCGGGTCGTCGGCCGGCGCCGGCCGCCCGCCCGGCAGCTTCGCCGCGTTCCGTCCGGAACGGACGGCGTCGAAACCGCGCTTTTCCAGCTCCGCCACCACGAAGCGGCCGGTGTGCCCATAAGCGCCGTAAACCAGTACCGAAGTCATGAGGTGATCCTCGCGAGGCCCGGACATCGTCACCAGTGTCCGGAACGACATGATGCGTACACTTTCGGACATGCACGTGGTCGCCCTCGCCGCCACCGACGGGATGCTGTCGTTCGAACTGACGATCGCCACCGAGGTGTTCGGCGAAGACCCCCGGTACGGCTTCGCGGTCTGCGGCTCGGCCCCGGTGCGGGTGGGCCGCTTCGTGCTGGAGCCGGACCGCGGCCTCGACCGGCTGGCGCGCGCGGACACGGTGCTCGTGCCGGGCTGGGCCGACGTCGACGCGGCCCCGCCGGCGGACCTGGTCGGCGCCGTGCGCGCGGCCCACGCCCGCGGCGCCCGGGTGGCGTCGCTGTGCACGGGCGCCTTCGTGCTGGCGGCCGCCGGCCTGCTGGACGGCTTGCGCGCGACCACGCACTGGGCCCACACGGACGTCCTGGCCGCCCGCTACCCAGAGGTGACGGTGGACCCGGACGTGCTTTACGTGGACAACGACCAGGTCCTCACGTCGGCGGGCAAGGCGGCGGCGATGGACCTGTGCCTCCACCTGGTCCGCGCCGACCACGGCCCGGCGGCGGCCAACGCGATCGCCCGCCGTCTGGTGGTGCCACCGCACCGGGCGGGCGGCCAGGCCCAGTTCGTGACGACGCCGGTTCCGAGCCGCGACGACCACCCGCTGGCCGAACTGCTCCCGTGGATCACCGCCCGCCTCGACCGGCCGCTGACGGTCGAGGACCTGGCCCGCGAAGCGAACATGAGCAGCCGCCACCTGGGCCGCCACTTCCGGTCGGCCACGGGCACGACGCCGTTGCAGTGGCTGCTGAACCAGCGCATCCGCCGGGCCCAGGAGCTGCTGGAGAAGACGGACGCGAGCATCGACGCGGTCGCGGAGGCCGTCGGCATGGGCACGGCGACGACGTTGCGGCGGCACTTCAACCGGACGGTCGGGGTGCCGCCGGACACCTACCGGCGGACGTTCCGGAGCTGAGACGAAGGTGAGGGCTGCCGGCAAGCCGGACCACGGCGGGGGTCCGGGGGCGGAGCCCGCCGGGCGGGGCCCGGGGGTTGCACCCCCGGAAAACACGACGAGGGGGTGGGGGCGAGCGCTTTCCGCGAGCAGACCTCGCCCAACCCCGAGTGGGCCCGGAGAGACTCGAACTCTCACTGGCACGGACCTAAACCGTGTGCCTCTGCCAATTGGGCTACGGGCCCCCGGTACTCCGCAGCCTAGCGTGCGGCGTGGCCCGTGCGGACGCGGCGGGGCGGTCGACTAAGTTGGGGCCTGGAAGTCCCATGCGGCGAGGAGGACACGTGGCCCGCGATCCCGAGACGATCGAGCGTGAGATCGAGCAGGCTAGGACCGCCCTGGCGGCGACGCTCGACCAGCTCACCGTCAAGGCCGACCCGAAGAAGCTCGCCGACGCGGCCAAGGACGGCGTGCGCGCCAAGCTGGACAACCCCAAGGTCAAGTTCCCGCTGATCGGTGCGGGCGTCCTCGTGCTTGTCCTGCTGGTGCGCAAGCTCCTCAAGTAGCGCTAGGCCTGCTTCGCCGGCGCCTTGCTCTCCGCGGCGGGCGCCGGCTCGGCCGGGGCCTTGCGGTCCTCGACCGCCTTCGGGAGCTGCTTGCTCGGCGGCAGCTGGGGCTTCTTGTCCGCCGACGCCGGCGTCTGCTGCTTCGGCACGCTGCCGGGCGGCGGCACCTCGAGCGGCGGGAGCTTCGGGAGCGTCAGGCGCGCCGTCATGTACGCGCTGGTGAAGTCCAGCGCACTGCCGTTGAGCAGGTGGACCACCGTCGTCTTGGCGTCGCCGGCGAGCTCCTCGACCAGCTGGTCGGCCCGGTCGCGCGCGGCGATGATGCCGGGCTCACGGGCGGTCAGCTCCTTGCCGCGGCCGCTGACCGTGATGGCCCAGTCGGCGTCTTCCTGGACGTACGTCGCCGTGATCGTTTCCACCATCTGCCTCACACCCCTCTCCCTCACCAGCATCCTTACACAACCGTGACGCGCTCACCGCGCTTTCGTGACGCGGCTCCCGTGCCCCTCCTCCGGCCGTGAAGGTCCAGCACACTTTCTACCGTGTCACCAGAACAGTAGAGCAACTCTGTGTCACAAGACACGATTGCTGTGAGTAATCACCGGATGGCCTAGTGCACGCGCAAGCTAACGTGCACGGTCTCGCAGGCCGCTCCACAGCACGTCCATGGCGTACTCGGTGGCCAGCTCGGGGGTCACTTCCTCGTGTCGCTCGCACCAGATCGCGAGCCGTTCGCACGCGCCGACCACGAATTCCGCGGCCGCTTCGGCCTTCAGGTCGTCCCCGTTGTCGAAGTGGCCGCTCATCAGCGCGGCGATGAGGTCGGTCTGCTGGCGGCGGGTCTCCTCGACCTCGTCGGCGGCCGGCGTGCCGATCAGCGCCATCTCGTGCCGCAGCAGCGACCACGCCTGCCGCCGTTCGCGGATGAAGACGAAGAAGGCCAGCAGGCCGCGGCGGAGCGCGTCCTCGGCGTCGGCCGCCCCGACGGTCGCCTGCTCGGTGACCTCGCGCAGCACCGCGCGCGACTCCCGGATGCAGGCCAGCAGGAGGCCTTCCTTCGAGTTGAAGTACTCGTAGAGCATCGGCTTCGAGACGCCCACCAGCTCGGCGATCTCGTCCATCGACGCCGCCGCGTAGCCGCGCTCCGAAAAGACCTGCTCGGCGACCTCGATCATCTGCCGCATCCGGTCGGCCCGTGGCATGCGCTTGCGCTTGGCGGTGGTCACGGGTAACACTCTACCGCTGGTAACCTACTCCCAGTAAGATGGACGACGAGTAACAGGAACCCGGAGGCGTCATGGGCAACCGCACGGAGACCGGGGTCGTCATCGTCGGGACCGGCTTCTCCGGTCTCGGCATGGCGATCCAGCTGCGCAAGGAGGGCCGCGAGGACTTCGTCATCCTCGAAAAGGCCCACGACGTCGGCGGCACCTGGCGGGACAACAGCTACCCGGGCTGCGCCTGCGACATCCCGTCGCACATGTACTCGTTCTCCTTCGAGCAGAACCCGGGCTGGTCACGGGCCTATTCGCCGCAGCCGGAGATCTGGCGGTACATGCGCGAGGTGGCCGACAAGCACGACCTGCGCCGGTTCATCCGGTTCGGTCAGGAGATGACCGGTGCCCGCTGGGACGCCGAGGAAGGCCGGTGGCACGTCGCCACGAGGGGCGGCGACGAGTTCGCCGGGACCGCGCTGGTCGCCGGGGTCGGCGCCCTCCACCTGCCGATGATCCCGGAGCTGCCCGGGATCGAGCGGTTCGAAGGCCCGGCCTACCACTCGGCGCGGTGGCGGCACGACGTCGACCTGAAGGGCAAGAAGGTCGCGGTCATCGGCACCGGCGCCAGCGCGGTCCAGTTCGTCCCGAAGATCGCGCCCGAGGTGGCGGAGCTGACGCTGTTCCAGCGGACGCCGCCGTGGATCATGCCGAAGGCCGACCACGAGATGTCCGGCCGGACGCGCGCGCTGTTCAAGGCCTTCCCGCCGGCCCAGCGGGCCTACCGCACGCTGCTCTACTGGCTGCTCGAAGCGCGGGCGGTCGGCTTCAACGGCCAGTCGTGGGTGATGAAGCTCGGGCAGCGGATCGCCAAGCGCAACATCCACCGCGCGATCGAGGACCCGCAGCTGCGGCGCAAGGTCACCCCCGACTACACCATGGGCTGCAAGCGCGTGCTCATCTCCAACGACTACTACCCGGCGCTGGCGCGCGACAACATCGACGTCGTGACCGAGGGCGTGCGGGAGGTCCGCGAGCGCAGCGTCGTCGACGCCGCGGGGGTCGAGCACGCGGCCGACGTCATCATCTACGGCACCGGCTTCCACGTCACCGACGCCTTCGACGACCTGGAGATCGTCGGCCGCGACGGGCGCAACCTCGGCAAGGAGTGGGCGACCGAGGGGATGCGGACGCACCTGGGTATCACCGTCGCCGGGTTCCCGAACCTGTTCTTCCTGCTCGGCCCCAACACCGGGCTCGGGCACAACTCCGTCGTGTTCATGATCGAGGCCCAGATCTCCTACGTCGCCGAAGCGCTGCGGCTGGCCCGCGGGAAGCCCATCGAGCCGAAGCCGGAAGTGCAGGAGCGGTTCAACCGGCAGATCCAGCGCAAGCTCGCCAAGGGCATCTGGACCCGCGGCGGCTGCAAGAGCTGGTACCTCGACGCGAAGGGCGTGAACCGGACGATCTGGCCCGGCTTCACCTGGCGGTACTGGCTGGACACGCGGAAGGTGCGGCGCGAAGACTTCCAGGTCGGCTGACCCGGCCGGGGCCCTCACCGAGGGAGGTGGTGAGGGCCCCGGCCGGGGGATCAGCGGGAGGTGTAGCGGCGCAGGCGGGCGACCAGGTCGACGGTCGGCAGGCCGCACAGCTCGGCCATGCGCTCGAGCGCGGGCAGGTCGAGGGCGACCTCGCCGCCGCCCTGCTCGCCGGCCTGCCGCAGCCGGTCCTCGGCCCAGCGCCGCAGCGGCAGCAGGTCGGCCGGGGCGTCGGCGACGACCTTGCGCAGGTCGACGCGGACCCGGCCGGGCTCGTCGAGGAACACCCGGCGGTGCACCTTGGCCAGCAGGTCCTGGGGGAGTTCGTCCATCGCGACGCACAGCTCGACCAGGCGCACGACGGAGCACTGTCTGGTGCCCAGCTCGTAGGTGGCCAGCGTCTGCAGCGAGATCTCGCTCTGCAAGTGCTGGTTCAGCTCCTTGCGCGTCCACCCTCGGCTGCGCCGGAGCTTGCGGAGCTCGTCTCCGAGGATCCGCTGGTACTCCTCAGCGTCGATCAGCACATCAATGTCCCCTGCCGTGCGCTCCCACGGCACCGCACGGGCGTGATAATTCCCGTGCAGGTGCACCCTCACGTGTATGTAAGTGCGCTGGGGCCCGCCCCTTACGCGATTTCGGGCATGTCTTTGATACCGATTGCGCGAGTTAGGCCGAACGGGTTAACGCCGGCTCGCTGAGCGGGTCAGTTGACGCAGGGAACGCCCTCGGCGGTGATCGGCTTCTCGTCGCTCGCGGCCGGCGGCGGCGCCGCAGCCTGCGACGTTGCGCCCGCGGCACCGGAGCCGGCGCCCGAACTCGTGTCGGAGGTCGAGCCCTGGTAGTCGGCGCCGAGGAAGACCGTCACGTGGCCGGCCGGCACGCTCTTGTCCTCCTGGACAGTCGGCGAGCCGCCCAGCGCGTCCGCGACGGCCTGGCCCTTGTCCTTGCCGCCCTTCGGCACCCAGATCACGGTGGTCTTGCGCGCGGTCGCGTTGGCCGTCTCGCCGGGGGTGAAGCCCTTGCCTTCGAGCGTCTTGGCCACGTTCGCGGCGAGCCCGGTGCGGCCGGAGGCGTTGCGGACGTCGACCGTGGTCGCCTTGTTGGCCGGGTCGGCCTGCTGGGCGGGCGGCGCCTGGCCCGGCGGCGGCCCGGCCAGGCCCTGCACGAACTGCTTCACCTCGGCGGGGTCGACCTGGATGGCCGAGCCGTCTTCGGGGGTCTTGTAGTCGATGTTCTTCACCGGGATCGTGCGGAACTCGAGCTGACCGCCGGTCAGGCCCTTCATCTGCTGGGCGAACCCGAAGATGTCCCAGTTCTGGTTGAGCACGACCGACTTCTTGATGGCGTCGATCAGGTCCGACAGCTTCGCCGGGTTGGTCAGCGTGCCGGCCGAGAGCACCTTGCGGGCCATGCCGGCCATGAACACCTGCTGGCGGACGACCCGGTCGAGGTCGCCGTTCGGCAGGCCGTGGCGCTGCCGGACGAACTCGAGGGCCTCGACGCCGGAGATCGTGTGCTGGCCCTTGGTGAAGTTCGCGCCGGAGTACTGGTCCTTGACGGTGTTGTTCAGGCAGACGTCGACGCCGCCGATGGCCTTGGTGATCTCGCTGAAGCCGAGGAGGTTCACCGCGGCGTAGTTGTCGATGGTCGACCCGGTGAGCTTCTCGACGGTCTCGATCAGCTCCTTCGCCCCGGCCTGGTTGGCCTTGACGTCGAGCTCCTTCGGGTCGGTGACGCCCTGCTTCTGCAGGTCCTTGCGGGCCGACAGCATCGCCCGCGCGTACGCCGAGTTGATCTTGTGCTTGCCATAGCCGCCGGGGATGTCGACGTAGGTGTCGCGCGGCAGCGAGATCGCGACGGCCTTGCTGCCGTCGTTCGGGATGTGCACGAAGATCAGCGAGTCGGTGTTGAGCTCGCCGTCGGCGTCCCCGGCGCGCAGCTCGTCGAGCACCTCGCGCGGCAGCGGGTTGCCCTGGGCGTCGGTGCGGCTGTCCAGGCCGACCAGCAGGATGTCGCGGGCGCCGTCGGCGGGCTTGTCGCCACCGCCGCCGTCGCTGAGCACGTTCGTGTAGTTCAGCCCGTTGACCAGGCCCTGCATGGCCGCCCAGGCGTACCCGGTCAGGCCCATCACCAGCAGCGAGACGACGGCCAGCGCGATCTTCGCGCCGCGGAAGGAGTTGCGGCGGGCGCGCGGGGCCGGGCGGGGCTCGGGCCGCCGGGACGGTGGCGCGGCCGCCCGGCGGGAGTCCGCGGGCTCGCGGCGGGAGTCCGCCGGCTCGCGACGGGGTGCGGGGCGGCGCGGCGGAGTGCTGCGCCGTGCGTCGGCCCGGCCTGGCTCGTCCTGCCAGGGCCGGGCGGGGCGGCGGCCGCCTTGCCCGTTCCGAGGCGGGTGATCCACGCGGGCGACTCCTCACTCCATCGATCGGGTGGTGCTAGGGAATGGGACGCATGGTGCCTGCCCCGGGTTGCCGTAGCGTTACACATCCCCCCGCGAATGTGTCACGCACCACCCAGTTTCCCGCATGTTCGACGGTTTCGCCTGGTCAGGACGTCGCATTCGCCGGTGGTCGAGCCGGGAGCATGGTTCCCGCGGCGGCCAGCAGCGCAAACCCGGCCGTGACGGCGTGGAGCGTGACGCCGAGGAAGCCCGGGGTGCTGCCGTCGGCGGCGAACAGCAGCGACGGGGCGCAGGCGAGCGCCGTGACCAGCCACGTGCCGGTCGCCGCGCCGGCGCCGATCCGGATCGTGTGCAGCAGGAACACCCCGAGCAGCAGGTGCACCAGGCTCTGGATCGGGTCGAGCCGCAGACCGAGCAGGTCGGCGTCGGCGGCGACCCCGCCGAAGCGGGTCAGCGCGAAGCCGAACACGCCCAGCGTCGCGTACCCGATCCCGAGCCCGGCCGCGGCCCGGGTGAGCACCGCCGTCCGGCGGCCCGGGTGGTCGGCCGCGCGCGGCTGCCGGACGCCGTGGCCGTGCCGTTCGAACCACCAGAAGACCAGGGTCGCGGGCACGGCCAGCAGCCCGACCGCGACCAGCGTGCGCGGGCGGATCAGCCAGCTGAGCCCGTCGGCGATCCGGCCGGGCAAGTACACGACGGCGACCAGCAGCAGCATCGCGGCGAGGAACGCCAGGTAGAGGCTCATCGGCGCGCGCAGGACGAACCGGCAGGCGCGGGCGACGCCCGGCCGGTCACCGAGCCTGCCGAGCGGACGGGCCAGCAGCCCGAGCGCACCCAGCTGGACCAGGCCGAGGAGGAGCACGCCCCACGGCGGGGCGGAGAACGCGGCGGGCGCGCCCGGGCTGCCGAGCAGGACGGGTGGCCCGCCCCGCAGGACGCTCATCCCGGCGAGGCCCGCGACCCCGGTGGTGGCGGCCGCCGCGAGGAGCCGCCGGGACGGGCGGACGCCGTCGGCGTGGGCGAAGGCGAGCTGCTGGGCGAGCAGGGCGATGGCGAACGTCGCCGCGTAGCGCGGCAGCGGCGAACCGGACCAGCTCGCGGCCAGTTCACCGGCGCCGACCAGGGCGAGCAGACCCACGGCCGCGCTCACCGGCGCCCGGCGGTGCAGGGCGAGCAGCGGAGGCGCGCAGACGATCGTCAGCAGGTAGACGCCGAGCAGCCAGAGCGGGTGCAGCGCGATCCGCATCACCGTCGCCGTCGTGCCCGCCGGGCTGCCGAGCAGTTCGAGCGCGAGCGGCGTCAGCAGCGCGACGACGGCGAAGATCAACGCCGGCCGCAGCAGCGGGCTCGCGCGTTCGGCCAGGTAGTGCCGGTAGCCGCCGCCCGCCTGCTGCTCGGCGCGCCAGCCGGCCGCGTTGGCGTGGCCGCCGGCGAAGTAGATCAGCGGGGCGAGCTGGGCGAGCCAGGTCAGCGGCCAGAGCGCCGGTTCGGGGGCGCCGGCCCAGTGCGCGAGCGCCGTCACCGATTCGCCGAGCAGGAGCAGGACGACCCCGCCGGCGCCGAGCAGCGCCCACCGGCTGACCTCCGCGGGGTCGGCGAGCGGAACGGGCGCCCGCGGCTCGCGCCGGGCGCGCAACCAGCCGCGCAGCCGGAAGATCAGCAGGCAGCCGATCACCAGCACGCCGGCGACCATCGGGCCGATCGGGTCGCCGACCGGCGGGCCCCAGCGCTGGTGCCACGAGTTGACGACCAGCCCGGCCGAATAGAAGGAGGCCACGGCCCGGCAGGTGAGCGCCGAGTTCATCGGGTTGAGGTCGCAGGCGTGGTGCATGTCGTAGGACAGCCGGTCGTCCAGGGCCTCCCGGACCTCCGGGCCGAGCGGGTGGCCCTTGCGGTCGGCGTACCGGAGCAGGTCGTAGCCGAGGTCGTGGGCCTTGCACGGCACGGCGTAGTCCCACTTCGTGTTGTCGTCGCCCCACGGGGTCGAGCAGCCGCCGTCGACGTGCACGGCCCGGACGGTGCCGTCGCGCGCCGGCATCGCGCCCGGGGTGACGCCGCTGAGCGCGGTGAAGTCCTTCGGCAGCCGGGCGAGCGCGTCGGCGTGCGGGCCGGGGTGGACCAGCGCCTCGATGGCGTTCTGCGCGGCCAGCACGTCACCGGTCGGCGGCCCCTGGTCCGGCGGCGACGGCGGGCGTGAGGCGATCAGCCCGAAGGCGAAGACGACCAGCAGGACCAGCAGCAGCCAGCCCGACGTCGACCAGGGTCGGCGGGTGCGTGGCGGATCGGTCAGGGCCGGCATGGGTTCAAGGGTGCCAGCCGCGCTCGGCGGCCGACATGGGGATAACCGCAGGGGTGCGGTGGGGTTGCCCGGACGGCTGCCCGTTCACCCCTTCCGCGACGGGGACGTCCTGGTGAGACTGGCGAGAGGGGGCGCGGCGACCAGGAGGCAGCAGTGCGCTCGACCGAGCTCGCCGTGCCCGCGGAGAACACCGTGCGCGCACTGCGCCGCCTCGCCCCCGGCGCCCGGTTGCGCACGCCGTGCACGCCGGAACTGCGGGTGATCGCCGAGGCGCTGCGTTCGTGCGCGCCGGCGGAGCTGTCCCGGGTCCATCCCAGGCCGGTGGGACGGGTGGTGCTGGCCGCCCAGCTGCGGGCGCTGGATCGGGCGATGACGGGGTTCTTCGCCACGGGCGTCCCGGAGTCCGCCCGGCTGGTCCGGGCCGCGCGGTTCGGCCGGGTCCGGCCGGGGCGGCGGCTGCGCGAGCGGCTGGCCACCGAGCCGGGCCTCCGGACGGCGGCGCTGGCCTGGGCGGAGGCGGTCGGGCACCGGATGTTGGCGGGCGAGCTGCGCGGGGTCCGCGAGCTGCCGGGGGAAGAGGACGGCCGGCTGGCGGCGGAGCTGGCGGTGGCGGAGTTGTTGCCGCAGGCCGAGCTGCGGACGAGCGGGCGCGAGGTGCTGCTGCCCGGGCCGGCCGAGGAGGGAGCTGGGCCGCGCGGGGTGGCCGGTGCGCCGCCGGGGCCGGATGCCGGTGCGGGCGGGGTGGGCGGTGCGCCGCCGGGGCCCGATGCCGGTGCAGGCGGTGAATCCGCCGGCCCGCCGCTCGACCCGGGCGGCTCGCCGGCCGCCGGTGGTGGCCGGTCGGGTTCGCCGCTCGGTCGAGGTGAGGGTGGGTCGCGGGTGGTCGGTGGTGATCGGTCGGGTTCGCCGCTTGGCCCGGGTGGGGATGGCTCGCCGGCTGGCGGGGGCCGGTCTGGTTCGCCGCTCGGCCCAGGCGGCTCGGCGGCTGGTGGTCGGTCGGGTTCGTCGCTTGGCTCGGGTGGGGGTGGCTCGGCGGCTGGTGGTGGCCGGTCGGGTTTGCCGCTCGGTCGAGGTGAGGGCGGGCCGCCGGAGGGTGGCTCGGCCACCGGTGGCGGTGGCTTGCCGCCCGCCGGGGCGGGTGCAAGCTCCGCGCCGCCCTCCGGGCCGGGCGACCGTGCTTCGGGCGGTGGTCGGTCCGGCCTGCCGCCCGCCGCCGCGGGTGCGGGCTCCGCTCCGCCCGCCGACAGTGCCTTCCTCCACGTCCGCTCGGTTCGCGTCACCGAGCAGGGCTTCCAGGTCGACGTCCACGCCGATCCGCCGGCCGAACTTCTGCGCGACGGCGACGGTCTCACCCTGCGGGCCCTCTGGTGGAATGGCCTCGGCCGGGTCGTCGACGATCTCGGGTACGAGTACCTCCTGCTGGCCAAGGACCACGCCGGCACCGGGATCGTCCGGCACTGGTGCCACCCCCGCCTCGCGCCCGGGGCCACCGTCCTGCGGCTCGAGTCCGCCGGCTACCGGGGCGAGCGGCTCCGGCTGGAACCCGCCGCCGCCGGGAGTTGTGCCGAGGTGCTCGTCAAGCTCGAACTCACCGTGCGGCTGGGGGTGTGACCGTGTCCGGGGCGAAGCACACCTGGTCGCGGCCGTTCTCCTTCGCCAGGTAGACCGCCGCGTCGGCCGATTGGAGGAGGCGCTCCAGGGTGTCGCCGTGGCGGGGGTGGCGGGCGACGCCGATCGACGTCGTGCGGTCGGCGATGGTCGCCGGGTCGCCGCGCTTGTCCGTCGTCACCATGTGCAGCTTGGCGATCGCGATCCGGATGCGCTCGGCGGCGTCCCAGGTCGCCTCTTCGTCGATGTCCGGCAGCAGAATGAGGAATTCCTCGCCGCCGAAACGGCCGACCAAGTCGCTCGGTCTGGTCACTTCGTCGAGCGTTTGCGCAACGGTGCGCAGCACGTCGTCGCCCGCCGGATGTCCATAGGTGTCGTTAATCCACTTGAAGTGGTCCAGATCGACCATCAGCAGCGCCAGTTGATCACCCGATCGAGCGGTCCGTTCGAGAGCGCGTTCCGCCGCCTCCGACCAGCCACGCATGTTGAGAATGCCCGTTTTCGGGTCGGTCCGGACGTCGTTCTGGAGCTGGTCGAGTTCCGCGAGGCGATTGAAGACCACGGTGACCACGGCCATCACCGCCACCATCGGCGGGACGGCCGCGAGCAGGATCGCGGTCACCGCGCCGAGGCCGATGGTGATCGCTTCGAGCATGTTGTCGGCCGGGCTGCCCAGTACGTTACGAACCGTGCGCCCGGCGGGGGATCCGAGCAGCAGGACCCCGCCCACGTACGCGATCTGGATCGCTTCGTAGATGGCCCCGGTGACGACGATGGTGCCGAACTCGCGGAGGAAGTCACCCCACCCCGGACGGCCGAGCGAGTGCGGCCCGAGCGCCGTGTAGGTGAGGTGCGCGAGCGCGCCGGCGAGGCCGTGCGTGATGGACGAAAAAATGAAGTTGTGCGCCGGCCGCCGGGCGATGAACCAGTGCTGCAACCGGATGACGGCGATGACGAAAAGGGTCAGCGGTACCGGCAGTATCATCGCGGCGGAAAACGTCCACACGGCGGTGAGGTCGATCAGCACCGTTTTGGTCCGGTCGCGCCGCCGCTCCTCTTGGCGCTGCGTCAGTTGAATGTGGACGGTGGCGCCGGCGGCCAGAATCGCGAAATTGATCCAGTCGTTTCCGGACGGAATCGGCGAGCGCGCGAACGAGACGGCGAGAATCGCGACCGCGACGGCTTCGGCCGTCAGCATGAACGCGACCTGCACCGGGCGGCGGCGCCAGAGCGCCCAGTTGCCCGGCCAGTACGCGTGCCGGACCCGGACGCCACTGGTCGTGGTCACGGGCGTACCTGTGGTCACGCCCGGTTCCGCGGCGCTTTCCGCCCGCTCCGCGGCCGAGCCGCCCGGTTCGCCCGGCGCGCCCGGGCCACCGTCCGGTCCTGGATGCAATTGGTCACCTCCTTTCCAGCCTAGTCCCGGCCTTGAGTAATCTCATCGGTACCTGGCAGAGTGTTCACGCATTCCGTGGCCGGGTACCATCCCACAGCAACGGACCGGCCAAGGCCCCGGAGTAACTGCCGGGAACGCGGCGCAAAAGGTTCTGCGAGACTCTCCCCGCATGGAGGTGGCCCCCATGAGCAACCGCGACTTCTGAACCACCCTCGAATTGTCACCCGTGACGTCCGCGAATGCCATTCATGATCTTGTCCGTACCCCGGAGGTGGCACCTGGCGATCACGACGGCCAGTGCCGCGGCTCCGCCCCGCCCACCCGGCGCCAGGCGAACGCCACCGGCACGGCCAGCAGCAGACCCACCGCGCCCGCCAGCGCGATGGTCGCGTGCGCGGAACCCAGCGCCTGCGCGGCCAGCCCGCCCAGGCCGACGCCCACGCCCTGCGCGACCCGCAGCCCGGTCCGGTACAGGCCGCCCGCACTGCCCCGGATGTCGTTCGGCACCCAGGTGATGAACGTGGCCGACACCGTGATGACGTACGCGCCCGTCGCGCCGGCCAGCGCGAGCAGGATGAGCGCGAAGGCCAGGTTCGGCCGCAGCGCGAACGCCGCCAGCGCGGCCAGCGGCAGCGCGGCCAGCACGCCCAGCAGCTTGCGGCGGTGTTCGGTCGTGACGAACCGCGACAGCAGGAACGTGCCGGCGGCGAAACCGAGCGGGTCGGCGGCCAGCAGCCAGCCCACCGCCTGATCGCCCGCGCCCAGTTGTGCGGCGAGCGGCGCCGCGAGACCCTCCGGGATCACCGCCAGGCCGACGAGCCAGGACAGGTAGAGCAGCACCCGCAGCCGTTCGTCGCCGAAAACCTGCCGGACGGCGCCGAACCACGGGGCGCCGCCGTTGCCCGCCGCGGGCCGGCGCAGCACCAGCAGCCGCACGGCGACCGCGGCCACCAGGAACGTCAGCGCGTCGATGGCCAGTGCCCACGACGTCCCGATCGTCGTCACCAGCAGCCCGCCGGCGGCCAGGCCGGCCAGCATCGCGGTGTTGTTCGTGATCCCCCGCAGGTCCTGGCTCTGCAGGTAGACGTCGTCGTCGGCGAAGACCTCGCGGCCGAGCGCGTTCTGCGCCGCGTTGCCCGGCGCGTTCGCCAGCCGCGCGAGGACGAACAGCGCGAACACCCAGCCCAGCGGCATCCCGGGCAGCGCCATCAGCCCGATCAGCACGGCCTGCGCGAACGAGCCGGCGACCAGCACCGCGCGCCGGGGGAACCGGTCGGCGAGCTGGGACAGCCCGAGCCCGCCGGCGAGTGCGGGCAGGAACGTCAGGGAGTAGACGACGGCCGACAGGAGCGGCGACCCGGTCCGGTCGAACGTGAGGATGGCCAGCGCGACGATGGTCAGCTGGTCGCCCAGCATCGACTGCGTCTCGGCGAACCACAGCGCGCGGAACTCCCGGTTGGCCAGGACGGCCCGGAACCGGGGTGTCGCGCGTGTCGTCACCTCGTAACCACCGTCCCCCGATCGAGTGAACATGGACCGTCCGCATTGTGCCTCTCCGGTGATGACTCCATCCGGGGGAGTCACCGGACTACCACCGGAAAGCACCCACAGTATGCCGCCGGTTACGCCCCGGCGTCCCCCGAACGCCGGTCAGTCACCCCCTCGTGACCGGCCCGCGGGTACGTCCGGACTGATCGAACCGGACTCGCTCGGCGCAGGGCGGCGGCCGCTCGTCGTCGCGCCGATGCCGCGTTGGACCGAATGGGCCAAGACTGGACATGAGCCGGCCGGGGTGGACGGACCGCGCGCCGCCGGCGCTGCAGATCGGGGAGAGCAATGGACGGGTTGATGCAGGGCAAGGCGGTCGTGGTCACCGGTGCGGGCCGGGGCCTGGGCGAGGCGTTCGCGATCCACGTCGCGCGCGAAGGCGGGGCGGTGGTGGTCAACGACGTCGACGCCGAGCTGGCCGAGCGGACGGCGGAGACCATCCGCGCGCACGGCGGCCGCGCCGTCGCGAGCGGGCACAGCGTGGCCGAGGCGGGCGAGGCGCAGGAGATCGTCGACCTCTGCGTCAAGGAGTTCGGCGGGATCGACGGGCTGGTCAACAACGCGGGGCTGAACTACGAGGCCCTGCCCTGGGAGGATGACGCCGAGGCGGCCCGCGAGCTCGTGCAGGTCAACGTCCTCGGCGTGGTGAACACCGGGCTGGCGGCGATCAAGGCGATGGTCGACGCGGGCACCGGCGGCTCGATCGTCAACATCTCCTCGGGCGCTTCGCTCGGGCAGCGCAAGCTCGGCGTGTACGCGGCGAGCAAGGGCGCGGTCGCGTCCCTGACCTACTCGTGGGCGCTCGACCTCGAGGACGTCGGGATCCGCGTCAACGCCGTCTGCCCGCTCGCGCACACGCGGATGGTGTGGAAGTCGGAACGCTCCCTGCGCGCCTGCCCGCCGGACCGCACGCCGTCGCGGATCGCGCCGGTCGTGCTGTTCCTGCTCGGCGAGGGCTCGCAGGGGATCACCGGCCAGATGATCCGGTGCAACGGGCCGCAGCTGCACATCATGGGCCAGCCGTTCCTCAAGCAGCCGATCCTCGAGCGCCCGGTGTGGGACACCGAGACCGTGCAGAAGGCGTTCGACGAGGTCTTCTCCGCCCACCTGGAGAACTACGGCCTGGAGAAGCGCGTCCCGCCCCGGCTGCGCAAGTGGACGGAGTCGACCTCGCCCCGGACGGCCTGACGCGCCGATGCCGCGAATGACTCATTCGGGACGCCTGAGGTCCCCAATGAGTCATTCGCGACGCTGCGGGGCCCACGCGCGGGGAGCTCATCCCGGAGCCGGCGGGCCGGGCATGAGCGGGACGGTTCGGGTCAGGAGCCCGCGGCCGGCTCGGGGTCGCGGACCGCGGCGTAGAGGGCCTCGATGTCGGCCGAATAGCGGTCGTTGATGACACGGCGCTTGAGCTTGAGCGTGGGGGTCAGCTCGCCGGATTCGGGCGTCCACGTCTTCGGCAGCACGTGGTAGCGCTTGATCTGCTCGATCCGGGCGAGCCTGCTGTTGGCCGACTCGACCGCGCGCTCCAGCTCGGCCCGCACTGCGGGGTGCGACGCCAGCTCGTCCGGCGAGGCCTCGACGCCGTTCGCCGCGGCCCAGCCCGGTGCGATCTCGTCGTCGAGGACGATCAGGGCCGTCACGTATGGGCGGTCGTCGCCGATCGCGACCGCCTGGCCGATCAGCGGGTGCTCCTTGAGCAGGCCTTCGATCCGGGTCGGCGCGATGTTCTTGCCGCTCGAGGTGATGATCAGTTCCTTCTTGCGGTCGGTGATCGTCACGAAGCCGTCTTCGTCGATCGTGCCGATGTCGCCGGTCGCCAGCCAGCCGTCGGCGTCGGTGGCGTCGACGATCGTGCCGTCCTCCTGCAGGTAGCCGAGGAACACGATCGGGCCGCGGACCAGCAGCTCGCCGTCCTCGGCGACCTTCACCTCGACGCCGTCGAGGGGCTTGCCCACCGTGCCCGCGCGGAAGTCCGAGCCGGAATTGGACGTCGCCGCGCCGGTCGTCTCGGACAGGCCCCAGACCTCGCAGATCTCGATGCCGAGACCGGCCAGGAAGTAGATGATCTCCACCGGCAGGGCGGCCGCGCCGCTGGAGGCGACGAGCACCTTGTCCAGCCCGAGCAACGCGCGCACCGGCGCCAGCGCGGCCTCGTCGGTCTGCCGGATCTTCTCGGCCAGCTCCGCGGGCACCGGCCGGCCGGCGCTGCGCAGCTTGTAGCCCTGCTGCAGCAGCTCGTTCGCCTGCAGCAACGCGGTGCGCCGGTCTTCCGGCACGCCGCCGAGCATGTTCTTGAGCCCGGCGACCATCTTCTCCCACACGCGCGGGACGCCGAAGAAGCTCTGCGGGTGCACCTTGCCGAGCGCGCCGACGACCCCGCTCGGGTCGGCGAGGGTGTGCACGTGCCCCGCCCAGATGATCGGGAGGTAGATCGACAGCTCCCGCTCGGCGATGTGGGCTAGCGGCAGGTACGCGATGTTCGTCGCGTGCATCGGCGGGTGGTGCAGCTCGGTGACCGCGTACCCCTGGTGGATCGCGTTGCGGTGCGAGAGCACGACCCCCTTGGGGTCGCCGGTGGTGCCGGACGTGTAGATCATCGACAGCGGGTCGTCCGGCTTGATCTCCTGCCACGATCGCTCGAAGGCGTCCGGGTCGGCGGCAAGCGCTTCCCGGCCCCGGGCCCGGAGGTCGGCGAAGGAGAGGAAGCGGTCGTCACCCTCGGGGATCGCGGCCGCGTCCAGCACGACGATGTGCCGCAGCGCCGGGAGGTCGTCGAGCACCGGCCGCCAGCGCACCAGCTCGTTCTCCCCGCCGAGCACCACGACCGGCGCCGCGCTGTGCCGCGCGACGAACCGGATCTGGTCCGGGCTGAGGGTGGCGTAGGCGGTGCAGGGGATCGCGGACAGGTGCGTCGCGGCGAGGTCGGCGATGATGTGGTCCGGGCAGCCGGGCGCCATGATCAGCATGCGGTCGCCCTTGGCGAGCCCGAGCCCGGCCAGGCCGCGGGAGACCTCGGCGATCGCGGTGCGGAATTCCAGCCAGGTCAGCGTGGGCTGCCCTTCGAGGTCGAGCGAGGTGATCGCCGGCAGGTCCGGGTATTCGACCGCGTTGCGGTGCAGCAGCCGCGGGATCGTCTGGCCTTCGGTCTGCTCGGCGACGGACGGGGTGGTCAACGCTGGCCTCCTCGGAGCTCCGGATGGCCACACTGTAGGGGCTCCCGGCGCATGTGGATAGAGAATCGCGGCCACGTCAAGCGTCGCCGTCGAACCGGACATAGCGGTCAGGTCTCCACCACCGTCCACTGTGTACACGGGCGTTCCCGCGCGAACCGCGCTTCAATGGGGGAACCACGGACTCCAGGGGGAAGCGATGACGCGGTCGGCTCGTGAACTGCTCGGGAAGATCCAGGCCGAACTCGCGCCGCGCGACGGCGACAACCGGCTCGTGCCGCTGATCACCGCGGGCCGGGCGCCGCGCGCGGTGTTCGCCGCGCTCGCCGCCGAGGAGAAGCTGATCACCCTCAGCGACTGGCGGAGCTTCCACGAACTGGCCGCCCGGGCCGACGAGCCGCACGCGCGCGCCTTCTTCGGTGGCCTCGCGCCGGGGGAGCAGCAGGCGAACGGGATGCTGGACGCGCTCCTCGCCGCGACTGGTCCGGACCACGGGAAGGAGCGGCCCCGCGCAGGCTGCCAGGTCTACCCGGCCTACGTCGCCTGGCTCGCGCTGAACGGCGAGTCGTCGGCGACCGCGGCGGGGATCTTCGCCAATTTCGCCGCCTTCGGCCGGTACTGCCGGGACGTCGCCGCCGGCATGCGCGAGCACTACGGCTTCACCGACGAGCAGTGCGCGTTCTTCGACTTCTTTGCTGCGGACGTTCCGGAAATAGAAGAACAAGCGCTCGCCGCGATCCAGGCCGGTCTCGACGCGCGCCGCCTCGACGAACGCGAAGCGCACCGCTGCGCCCGGCTGTTCCAGAGCTACGAGCTGCTCTTCTGGAACACGCTGGCCGACGAGTTCCCGGGCTGACCGGGCCGGCGGCGCCCGCGGAACCGGTACCGGGGCCCGCGCGGCGTGATCGATCGGCCGCGATTGCGGAATGCCGGGAATTCCGCCCGTCCGCCCGGGGAATCCGCGGCTGCGCTCGCGAATGCTGCCCATTCCGCTTTCCCGGGGCCGTCCACACCGGACGAACGGGGCGTCCGGGTGGGCCCGCGCGGGTCCGTGATGTTTGTCACCGAACGATTCGCCGCTGTCGTACGTAGGAGGCCCCGTTCCGGACGCGCGGAGGGTCCGGGAGCGCTTCCGTTGCTCACATACGTGCATGGAACGAAAGTTCCCCTGCGACGAAGCTCACGACTTACGGTGGTGGACTTTCCAAGCGCAGGCAGCGAGTGTGGAGGGGTCACCGTTCCAAGATCACGTTCTCGCCACGGACTTGACGCGCCCTGGAGGGCTGCCTAACGTCGTCGCGGGCGAAGCAGACCACGGTGATGTTGATCCGGCTGGTCGGAATCCGGGTGTTGACCGCCTCGGGCGACCCGAAAACCATGTACTGCCGGAAGGAAAACGGACCCAGGTGAAGCAGATTTCTCTTCGACGCAACCGGGGATCCTCGATTCGGAAGCGCGTGCTCACGATCGCGCTGATCCCCAGTGTGGCGCTGTTGCTGGTCGGCGTGGCCCTCGCGGGCTACCTCATCTACGACGCGGTCACCGCTCGTGATTACACCAGCCGCATCCGGAACTCGGAAGCCCCGGCGATCCCCTTCTTCGCCGCGCTGCAGCAGGAGCGCCAGGCGACCCTGAGCCTGCTGGCCGGGCAGAGCAACCAGCGTGCCGTGCTCGCGGCCGTCCGCCCGAAGACCGACGCGACCGCCGCGAAGGAAATCGACAACCTCCGCGAGAACTTCGCCGACTACGACAACACCCCGCCGAGCGTGCAGAAGAACATCGCCACGTTCTTCGGGCTGTTCCAGCAGCTGCCGCAGACCCGGCAGGCGGTCGACAGCGGCCAGATGCAGATCGGCCAGGCGTTCGCCTACTACAACAAGCTGTTCGACCAGTTTACCGACGGCGTGGCCGGGCTCGCGCAGAACGCGCGCGGTGCCCAAAACGCTTACGACCGGCTGACCGCCATCCCGCTGTTCACCGCCGCCGACGCGATGCAGCGCAGTGACGCGCTCGCCGCCGCCGGGCTGGCCGCGGGCGGCCTGTCGAACGACGACTTCCGCGCCTACGTCGGCCAGGTCGGTGCCTACCACGCCCAGCTCGACGCGTCGGCGCCGAAGATGATCCCCGACGTCAAGGCGAAGTACGACCAGCTGCTGGCCAGCCAGCCGTGGCAGGCCGTGACCCAGGTCGAGACCGCGTTCCTGCGCGGCGACCTGTCCAAGCTGCCGGTGCCGCAGGACCAGTGGCGGGCCGCGGCCCGCCAGGTCGGCGACGCGCTGATGGGCATCTTCATCCTGCAGAGCTCGAACGCGAGCCAGGCGGCGATCAACGACGCGGACTCGACGTTCACCGAATCGCTGATCGCCGGTGTGATCGCGGTCCTGTTCGCGGTCTTCGTGGTCTTCGTCGCCGTCCGGCTGTCGAACCGGCTCATCGGCCGCCTGCACCGGCTGCGCGAGGACACCCTCGACGCGGCCGAGGTCCGGCTGCCCGAACTGGTCGCCCGCGTCCAGGCCGGCGAGCCCGTCGACCTCGAAGAGGGCGGGCACTTCCTCGACCACGGCACCGACGAGATCGGCCAGGTCGCCGACGCGTTCAACAAGGCGCAGCAGACCGCCATCGCGGCCGCCATCGACGAGGCGAAGACCAAGGAGGGCACCAAGACGGTGTTCCTCAACATCGCCCACCGCAGCCAGGTCATCGTGCACCGCCAGCTCAAGGTGCTCGACCAGGCCGAGCGCAAGCAGGAGGACCCGGACCAGCTGGACACGCTGTTCCAGCTCGACCACCTCTCCACCCGCGCCCGCCGCAACGCCGAAAACCTGATCATCCTCGGCGGCGGGCAGCCGGGCCGTCAGTGGCGCAACCCGGTCGGCCTGGCCGAGCTGGTCCGCGGCGCGTCCGCCGAGACCGAGGACTTCGCGCGGGTGAAGACGGCGGTGCTGCCGCAGATCGCCATCCGCGGTCCGGTCGTCGGCGACCTCGTGCACCTGCTCGCCGAGCTGATCGACAACGCGACGTCGTTCTCGCCGCCGCAGTCGCGGGTCGAGATCCGCGGCAACGTGGTCGGCAAGGGTGTCGTGATCGAGGTCGAGGACCAGGGGCTCGGGCTCGAGCCGGACCAGACCGAAGAGATCAACGCGATGCTGGCCGACCCGCCGGACTTCGGGATCATGGCGCTGTCGGACGAGCCGCGCCTGGGCCTGTTCGTGGTCGCGCGGCTGGCCGCCCGCCACGGCATCCAGGTGCACCTGCGGGAGTCGGCCTACGGCGGCACCCGGGCCATCGTGCTGGTGCGCACCGACCTGCTCGCCCCGCTCGCCGAGTCCGAGCCGGAGCAGCCGATCACCCCGCCGAAGCCGGAGCTCGTCTCGAACCCGGTCGAGCCGGAGCCCACGGCCAACGACGAGGTCGCGCCGCTCAAGCGGCCGCAGCGCCGCCCGGCGCGGCACCGCACCGAGCCGCCGGCCCCGCCCGTGACGGCCCCGGCCGCGGTGACCCCGCCGCCGGCGCCCGTGGTCGTCCCGCCGGTCACCGTCCCGCCGCCGACCCCGGAGCGGATGCCGGCGCAGCCGTCCTCGGAGCGGCCGCCGTCCGTGCCGACTCCGGTCCCGGTCGGGTCCGTGTCGGAGCCGGTCAGCCAGCCGACCCAGGCCCAGCCCGTGGCCGCCGTCCGGCCGCCCGCCCCGCCGAACCGGACTTCGCGCCCGGCTCGCCCGGCCGCGCAGCAGCCGGTCTGGCCGCCGCAGGAGCCGCGGGCCGCGGCGACGCCGGAGAGCCGGCCGCAGCAGCCGCGCCGTCCGGAGGCACCCGGCCGGCCGCCGCTGCCGCAACGGCGACGCCAGCAGAACCTCGTGCCCCAGCTGCGGGAAGATAAGCCCGCACAGGAACGCGAAGAGGTCCGGCTGGACTCGCCGGAGGCCGCCCGCAGCAGGCTGTCCGCCTTCCAGCAGGGCACCCGGCGGGCCCGTGACGAAGAGTTTCCCGAGAACGACGACAGGTACGGAGAGCGCGAGTAATGGTCAACTCAGGCGCCCACGAGCTCGACTGGCTGCTGGACGACCTCGTCAAGCGGGTCGCCGGGGCGGACCGGGCGGTGGTGCTGTCCTCGGACGGCCTGCTCATCGGGAGGTCGGGCAACCTTTCCGAGGAGGACGCCGAACACCTGTCCGCGGTGGCTTCGGCGTTCCAGAGCCTGGCCCGCGGCACCGGGCGGCACTTCGGCGGCGGCAACGTCCGCCAGACGATGGTCGAGATGGACCACGCGTTCCTGTTCGTGACGGCGGCCGGGCGAGGCGCCTGCCTCGCCCTGCTGGCCCGTGAAGACGCGGACATGGGGCTGGTCGCGTACGAGATGAACCTGATGGTGAAGCGGGTCGGCCAGGTCCTCACCTCGGCCCCGCGGACCGCCGGCGCGCAGCCCACTGCGCCATGAGCCCACGGCACGAAGCCTGGTTCGACGACGAGGCCGGCCCCCTGGTCCGGTCCTACGCCGTCACGGGTGGCCGCACGCGGTCGGACACCCTCGGGCTCGACCTGATCACGCTGGTGGTCGCGCTGCGCACCGCGCACGAGGCGGGCATGCTCGAACCGGAGTACGCCCGCATCATCGCCCTGTGCCAGCGGCCGGTCTCGGTGGCCGAGGTGGCCGCCCGGGTCGATCTGCCGCTGCCCGTGGTGAAGGTGATGCTCAGCGACCTCATCGAGCAGAACCTGGTGCTGTTCCGTACCGCGGCACCGGTCCAGGAAACTCCCAACCGACACGTATTGCAGGCGGTTCTTGATGGCATCCGGAAACTCTGACCCCCGGCGGAACCTGACCGCGACCGCGGTCAAGGTACTCATCGCCGGCGGGTTCGGGGTCGGCAAGACCACGATGGTCGGTTCGGTGAGCGAAGTGCCGCCACTGCGGACCGAAGAGGTCATCACCACCGCGTCCGAGGGTGTCGACGACCTGTCCGGCGTCGAGCAGAAGACCACCACGACGGTCGCGCTCGACTTCGGCCGCATCACGATCAACCCGGACCTGATCCTGTACCTGTTCGGTACGCCGGGGCAGGACCGGTTCTGGTTCATGTGGGACGAGCTGGCCGAAGGCGCGCTCGGCGCCGTCGTGCTGGCCGACACGCGCCGGCTCGACAGCTGCTTCGCGGCGGTGGACTTCTTCGAGCGCCGCAACCTGCCGTTCGTCGTCGGCGTGAACTGCTTCGACGGCGCGTACCGCTACGGCACGGAGGAGGTCCGGCAGGCGCTCGACGTCGGCATGGACGTCCCGCTGCTGCTGTGCGACGCCCGCGAGCGGGAGTCGACGAAGCAGGTGCTGACCAGCCTGATGGAGCACGTGATGGCGCGGTCCGACCTCGCGGCCGCCCAGGGCGGCTACTAGCCGGACCGCGCTCGGCCGGTCAGCGCTTGCGCAGGTTGTCGAGCGCGAACCGGCCCGGGCCGATCGCGGCGAACAGCAGGAAGACCCACGAGTAGACCGCGGCGGGCTCGCCCATGTTCTGCAGCGGCAGCAGGCCCATCGGGGCGTGCACGGTGAAGTAGGCGTAGGCCATCACGCCGGAGAGCAGGATGGCGGACGGCCGGCTGGCGAGCCCGACGAGCAGCAGCAGCGCGCCCACGAGCTCGAACACGCTGCCCCACCAGCCGGGGAACGAGCCGAACGGGACGCCGCCGCCCTGGCCGTCGATCCCGCCGAAGAAGCCGAATCCCTGCAGGCCGTGGAAGCCGAACAGGAACGAGATCACGATCCGGCTCGCGCCGATCACGAGCCCGGTGACCTTGGTCTTGGCCGGGGTGGCGGTCTGGCTGTCGCGGGCGATGGTGGCGGTCATGGTGGTTCCTCCCTGGGTTTTCGGTGCCTTCTGCCAACGCGTCGATCGGGCCCGGCGGGTTTCGACACCCTCGCGGAAAAATCTTGGGAGACTTTCTCCATGGCGGGCAAACAGAGTGCCGGGCTTCTGCTTTACCGAGGTCACGGCGAGGACGTCGAGGTGCTGCTCGGGCACATGGGCGGGCCGTTCTGGGCGAAGAAGGACGCGGCCGCGTGGTCGCTGCCCAAGGGCGAGCTCGATCCGGACGAGCCCCCGGAGAAGGCGGCCCGGCGCGAGTTCGAGGAGGAGCTCGGGCTGCCCGCCCCGTCCGGTGAGTACGTCCCGCTGGGCGAGGTGAAGCAGTCGGGCGGCAAGGTCGTCACGGCGTGGGCGGTCGAGGCCGACCTCGACCCGGCGACAGTGGTGCCCGGGACGTTCACCATGGAGTGGCCGCCGCGCTCGGGCCGTCAGCAGGAGTTCCCCGAGGTGGACCGGGTCGAGTGGTTCTCGCTCCCGGACGCCCGCGAGAAGCTGCTGAAGGGCCAGCTGCCGTTCCTGGACCGGCTACTGGCGCTGGTCAGCGGCTGAGCAGTGCCTCGAGGGGCTTGGCGGTGAAGGACGGCAGCAGGACGTCCGCCTGCCCGAAGTCGAGGTTCCGCGTGATGGCGTTCGGCACGGCCACGCAGGTCAACCCGGCGGCCTTGGCGGAGGTGACGCCGTGGGGAGTGTCCTCGAAGGCGATGGCGTCGGCGGCGTCCGCGCCGAGCGCGTCGAGGGCGGCGAGGTAGAGGTCGGGGTCGGGCTTGGCCTTGTGGAGGTCCCCGGTGAGGACGGCGTCGAAGTAGTGGTCGAGGCCGAGCCGTTCGAGGTGCGGGTTCACCCACGCCCCGGACGAGCTGGAGGCGACGGCCAGCTTGAGGCCGTGCTGCCGCGCGGTCTCGAGGTAGTCCCGGACCCCTTCGCGCGGGCCCAGGTCTTCGAGGAGCTTCAGGACGTGGGCCCGGGTCCTGGGTCGCAGCGCGTCCGGATCGATGCCGGGGACGTGCTCGGCGAGCAGCGCGAACATGGCGGGCGTGGTGCGCTGGGTCCCGATGACGGCGTACCAGGCCTCCAGCGGGAGCTCGATCCCGTGCTCCCGGAAGACGGCCTGCCACGACTGCAGGACGGCGGATTCGGTGTCGGCGAGCGTGCCGTCGAAGTCGAAGACCAGGGCGCGGGTGGGCACGTCTGCACCCTGCCCGGTGGGTGATCGTTCAGGCAAGGGAGTTGTGACGTGCCCGAAAGGCCTGGACGGCCGCTTCGCCGCGCAGGGCGAAGACGACCTCCTCGATGGGGCCGGGCTCGGCTTCGGCGACGGTGGTGAGCGCGATCCCCGCGGCCGACTCCAGCGGCCAGCGGTAGATGCCGGTGGAGATCGCCGGGAACGCGACGGTCCGGGCGCCGAGGTCCCGCGCCACCCGCAGCGCGTTGCGGTGGCAGTCGGCGAGGAGTTCGGAGCGGTCTTCGGAGGCCGACCACACCGGGCCGACGGTGTGCACGACCCACTGCGCGGGCAGGTTCCCGGCGGTGGTGGCGACGGCCTGCCCGGTCTTCAGGCCCTTGCCGTAGTGCCCGGCCCGCAGCTTGCGGCACTCGGCGAGGATCTCCGGGCCGCCCTTGCGGTGGATGGCCCCGTCGACCCCGCCGCCGCCGAGCAGCGAGGAGTTGGCGGCGTTGACGACGACGTCGACCTCGAGGGTGGTGATGTCGGCGTCGAGGATCCGGATGCGCATGGACTGCATCCTGCCGGACACCATGGGCCGGCGCTGCTGGATTCCATCGCCGGGCCGGGCACCAACGAAGTGCCCGGCCCGCCGCTCCCCGGCTACGGGTGCACCGTCAGCCGGTAAAGGCGCTCACCGATCTTGTAGTACAGGTCGCCGAACGCGTCCGCCGTCAGGTCCTCCAGGCCGATCTTGGTCAGCAGGACCGTGACCGCCTTGGTGGCCTTGTCGATCTTGAAGATCCGGTCGCCCTGGGTGCCGTACACGTGGTCCGGGTCCTTGGGCACCGTCAGCAGCACGCCGTCCCGCCAGGCCATCGTCGGCTTCGCGTCGTAGTCCGGGTCCGGGAACAGGCGCTGCGTCCTCATCGCCGACGGCGATGCCGGGTCGAACGTGAGCAGCGTTCCGCCGGCCAGGCCCCACACCTGGCCGTCCACCTCCGTCAGCGCGGTGACCGCCCGGGTCGACGGCAGCGGGAACCGCGTCACGGCGCCGTTCGCCGGGTCGTAGGCGAACACCTCGGCCGAGGCGTCCGGCGCGAACACCGGGTTGACGCCCAGCGCGCCCCGCGTCGACGTGCCGCCGAAGACCTTGCCGCCCGCGTAGGCCAGTGAGACCACCGCCTGGTCCGGGACGACGCAGATGGCCCGGCCCGGTGTGCCGTCCTTCCAGATGTTCAGCGCGCCGCTGCGCTTGCCGTACTTCGGGACCGTTCCCATGTAGATGGTCCCGTCGGGCGCGCCGGCCAGCGCGTACGGGCGGTCCTGCGGCGGCGGGCCCTCACCCGCGCGGCAGTCGGCGGCCTTGTCGCCCGCGGCGCCTCCGGTGTACTGCAGCTTCGGCGGCCACGCCCCGCCGGGTTCGTAGCTGTACAGCCGGGCCGAGGGGTAGACGCCGATGTAGAGCTTCCCGTCGTGGGCCAGCAGGCTGTCCGTCTGGTTGAGGCCGGTGCGGGTCTTCGTGTCCGGGTGGTTGTCGTCGGCGTCGCCGTGCAGCGGGTCGTACACGCCGGTGCCGCCGGTGAGGTAGCCGCCGGTGTAGATCTTGCCGTCCGGGCCGGTGCCGAGCGCGTTGATCGCGGCGGGCAGCACCGGGGTGCCGGTGACGAGCCGGGTGCTCGACGCGCCGGTCGCCGGGCTGTACTTGAAGATCCGGGTGCCGTCGGGGCCCGCGCCGAGGCCCGCGAGCGTGCCGTTCTCCCAGCTGTACCCGGTGACGTCGAGGTCGGGCCGGACGGCCGTCGCCTGCACGGCCTTCGTGGCGATGTCGTAGGACTGCAGCAGCCCGTCCTTGACGAACCAGACCTTGCCGTCCGCGGCCGGGGAGTGGTGCAGATCGGTGTCGGTGATCGTCGCGTCCACCACCGAGCGGTACGAGCCGTCGGCGTTCTTGACGACCTGCAGCACGAGCAGCGTCCGGTCGAGCCAGGCGAACAGCCGGCCGCCGGTCCAGGTCAGCCCGCCCACCATGGAATTGTGCGCGTACTGGGCGGGCAGCAGGCTGTCGGTCCGCCCGGTGACGTTGTCGTAGCGCACCAGCGCAGCGTTCGTCCCGGTGCCGAGGTAGGTCGCGTTGGCGGCCGGGTCGTGGGCGACGCTGCGCACGTACTCGGCACCGGCAACGACCGGGGTGGCGCCGATGGTGGTGAACGTCCCGTTGTCGTACTTGAAGTAGCGGCCGTTGTTGTAGGTGCCGCCGTAGACCTTGCCGTTCGCGCCGGCTTCGAGGTCCCAGATGAAGGAGTACCCGCTTTCGGCGCGGCCGAGGTCGGTCAGCGTGCTGGTGCCCGGCACGTGGCGGTACAGCTTCGAGTTCGGGTAGGTGCCCAGGTAGACGCTGCCGTCGGTGGCCGTGGTGGCGGCCCAGCCGCCGACGGTGGGGGTGTCGGCGGTGTCCGGGAAGGTCAGCTTCGAGGTGACCTTCTCGGTGGCGACGTCGATGACCGCCAGCTGGGGGTTGCTGTCGGCGGTTCCGGTGTAGACCGCGTAGGCCTTGCCGCCGGCGAAGGTGGTGGCGTTCGGGACGCTGCTTTCCAGCTGGACGCCGAGGTCCGTGTCGTCCTTGCTGATCACGACCTCGTCCCAGTACGCCGTGCCGACGTTGCCGACGCCCGAGTAGATGAGTGCGGAGACGCTGGCGGTGCCGGCGGGCGCGGTTCCCGAGGCGTCGGCGGTGTTCCACTTCTTGCCGGAGACCGAACCGCCGGTCACGCTGCCGAGCAGTTGCCCGGAGGAGTCGCGGAACCGCAGGTACAGGTCGGCCGCGCCGCTCTCGGTCCACACCTGGGCGTACGCGGTGTACCGGACGCCGGCGGTGGCGGGCAGCCCCGGCTGGCTCTCCCGGCCGTAGGCGTTGTCCGGGGAAGTGTCGTCCACGCGTGCCGTGGTGCGGCCGTCCCACGTCACGGCGGTGACGCCGCCCGGGCTGTGCGATCCGCTCCAGCCGGTCAGCCCCTGGTCGAACCCGCCGTTGGCCATCCGCAGGTCGGCCGCCCACGCGGGGACGGGCGCGGCGAGCAATCCGGTGGCCAGTGTGGCGGCGAGGGCGGTGGGCAGCAGGCGTCTCATGACGGCCACGATCGGGCGTGGCCGTACAAAACGGGTACAACGCGCCTAGCGGAGGAAGAACTCCTTCAGCACCGGCGCCAGCGCCGCCGCCTTCACGATGTGCGTCTGGCCCGGCAGCGTCCGGTACTCCGCCGACGGCAGCACCTTCGCCAGGGACGCGACGCCGTGGTGCATCCAGTCCGGGCTGTGGCCGCCGTCGATGGCCAGCGTCGGGATCTTCACCTCCGGCCAGGCCGCCGGCAGGGGCTCGCCCGCCTGGTGCTCGACCACCAGCGCCGTGTCGTACGGGATGGTGTGGGCCACCTTCTTGAGCTTGGCCCAGAACGGCATGATCCGCATCGTCGCCACCATCAGCCCGCCCAGGCCGACGCCTTCGGTCATGAACATCTTCACCGCCTTGCCGCGCTTGCCGTCCTTCAGCGCCTGGTCGAGGCGGGCCACGTAGTCCTCCGGGACGCGGCTGCGGCTGCCGTCGACGATGAACGGGGGCTCGTACAGCGCCAGCTTCGGGACCGCCAGCCGCGGGGCCGCTTCGAGCGCCAAGCCCACGCCCGACGAGATGGCGAACAGGAACGCCTCGCCACCCGCCTCCTTGACCACCGCCGCGAGGTCCTCGACCTCGCGCTCGACCGCGTACGGCCCGGTGTCGCCGCTCTCGCCGCGGCCGCGGCGGTCGTAGGTGTACACGGCGAAGTGCGCGGCCAGCTCCTTCGCCAGCGCGTCGTTGGGGGACGAGCCGCGGTAGCACATCGCGCCGTCCACGAGGACGAGCGCGGGGCCGGTGCCGGCGCGGGTGTAGGCGATCCGGGTGCCGTCGGCAGAAGTTGTCGTCGTCATGCGGACCAGCCTGAACCCGACGCTTCGATCTGTCAAGACAAAAAAATTTGTCGGTAGCGATCGCGCCCGGGCCTCGGGCGGCCGTCAGGCGGAGCGCAAGGTCAGGAGCGTGATCTCGCTGGGCGCGAAGATGCGGAAGGGCGGCCCCCAGAACCCCGTGCCGCGGCTGTTGTACAGCTGCGTCTCGCCGTGCCGGGTCAGGCCGGACAGTGTCGGCTGGTCGAACCGCACCAGCAGGTGGAACGGCCAGATCTGCCCGCCGTGCGTGTGCCCGGAGATCTGCAGGTCGACACCGGCCTCACGCGCTTGGCGGACCTGCTTCGGCTGGTGGGCCAGCAGCACCACCGGGACGCCGTCGGGCCGGCCGTCCAGCGCCGCGGGCAGGTCGGGGCCGTGGCCGGGCAGCCCGGACGCGGTGCCGGTCGGGTCGTCGATGCCGGCGAACAGGATGCGGTCGCCGCCCCGCTCGAGCAGCGTCGACCGGTTGTGCAGCGTGTCCCAGCCGAGCCCCTCCATGTGGTCGAGCCACGCCTGGGCCTCGCCGAAGTACTCGTGGTTGCCGGTGATGTAGAACCGCCCGAGCCCGGCCTGGACGCCGCCGAGCGGGTCGACCTGCTTGCGGCGCTTGGCCACCGCGCCGTCGGCGAGGTCGCCGGCGTGGCAGACGACGTCCGCCTCGAGCGCGTTGACCGCCGCCACGACCTCTTCCGACCACTTCGTCCGGTCGATCGGCCCGAAGTGGGTGTCGGTCAGCACGGCGACGCGCAGGCCGTCGAGCCCCGGCCCGAGCCGCGGGATGACGACGTCGACCGCCTTCACCGGCGGCACGCGCATGGCGACGCGGTTGCCGTGCAGGAGCAGCCCGGCGGCGATCAGCGCGGTGGCGCCCGCGACGATCCGCGACCGCGCCGGGTCGTCGACGCCGAGCAGCGCGACCCGCAGCACCAGGCTCAGGATCGACCAGCTGAACAGCACCCAGATCACGGCGAGCAGCGAGTCGCCGAGGCGGGCGGCGGCGTCGCTCTGGTGCCGGGAGTGGCCGCGGAACATCGCGACCGGCATGGTCACCAGGCCCAGCGCGAACAGCGCCGTCCCGGCGATCGTGGCCGCGGTGCCCCAGTCCGGCGCGAGCACCAGCGTCCACCACGGGACGGTGAACAGCAAGAGCACCGCCAAAAGCGGCACGACGACGAGTTGCCCTCTCATCGAACCAGATTACAGCCCATCGGGCTGTTACCTTTTCGTTCCTCTGGAGCGGCGCGGTGACCACGTTGGCCGGAGCTGGCGTTCCCCGCGTTGACCGGCCCGGTCGCGCGGTGGTCCATGCCGGTCCGCAGCCGCGCCACGGCCTCGCGCCGCCGGGCCCGGCTCGCCGAGTCGATCCGGCTCCGCGACCCAGGGCCGAAGTTCACCCGGTACCAGTCGCACGGCTGCGTTGGGAACCGCCGGGATCCACCTTCTCACCACGACCGCGTGGAGCGGGGCGGAACGGGCGTTGTTACGACGCCGCTCGTGAGCGGCGCCAGTCCGCGACCGCCTCTTCGACGTCCACCAGCGCCACCGTGAGCGGCGGCCCGGTGTGGTGGTTGAGGTAGGCCTGGCGGATCCGCGTGTTGAGGTCCTCGACGATCTCCCGGACCTGTCGTTCGGCCCGCTCCCCGGCGAGCCGCTCCGGCAGGTCCTGGACTTCGCGTTTGAGCGCGAGCGCCGGCGGCAGCAGCGCCTTCGTGTCGTGCCCGCCCCTCTTGACTTCGCGGAGCACCCAGTCGGTCGCGGCGTCGTTGCCGGTGGGCTTCGGCAGCGGCTTGCCGGTGCCGGGCAGGTCGTCGAACTCGCCGCGCTTGCGGGCTTCGTCGATCTTCCGGTCGACCCACCAGCGGAAGGACACCTTGGGCGGTTTGCGCTCGCTCATCTCCTCGCACCCCCTCCGTCTGCTTCCAGGGTAATGTCCGGACGAGAAGCGAGGGGACCGCATGACCGTCGAACGCACTGGCGCCGAGGACGTCGACCGGACGCTCGCGCTGCTCTGGCGCGCCCGCGGCGGCGCCGCCGAACCGACCAGGGGCCGCCGGCCGACGCTGACGATCGAGCGGGTCGTCGCCGCCGCGATCGCGGTCGCGGACGCCGACGGGCTCGCCGCCGCGTCGATGCACCGCGTCGCCAAGGAGCTCGGCGCGGGCACGATGACGCTCTACACCTACGTGCCCGGCAAGGCCGAGCTGGTCGACCTGATGGTCGACGACGTCCTCGTCGGGCGGCGGCTGCCCGGGCCGGGCGAGCCGCGCCGCGGGGACTGGCGCGAGCAGGTGGCGCTCTACGCCGAGCGGACCCGGCAGGCCTACCGCGACCACCCGTGGCTGTGCGAGGTCTCGCGCGTCCGGCCGCCGCTGGGCCCCGGCCAGCTCGCGGGCCAGGAGTACCTGCTGTCGATCATGGACGAGCTGGGGCTGCCGCCGCGCCAGGCCGTCGCGGCAGCCAACGGGATCGGCACGTACGTCGACGCCAACGCGGCGCTCGGCGCGGAGAACACGCGGCTGGAGCGCAGCACCGGCCAGTCGACCGAGGCCTGGTGGCACCAGCGGTCGTCGTTCTGGGAGAACTACTTCGTCGTCGACGCGCACCCGGCGATGAACCGCATCTGGCTCGGCGGCGGCTTCGACCAGAGCGCGAAGGCCCAGGGCGACACGGCGTACGAGTTCGGCCTGAACCGGATGCTCGACGGCATCCAGGCCATGGTGGACTAGGTGTTCTGCCCGGGCCCGGCCGACGTCACCAGCTGCCGATCGCGTGGTCAGGCGGCTCGACCCGGAGGGGTTCGCGTAGTTCGCTCCAGCCCTGAGCGTCGGCTTCGGCGAGCAGGCGCGGCAGCACGGTGTCGCAGGTTCGGCAGGCGCACCCCTAGCGCCGGCTGCGCCACCGCAGCCGGCGTCGCTCCTGCCGGGGCACTTCAGCCGGGTGGGGTGGCCCGGCGCGCAGGAGGTCCCGGCAGACCGGGTCGAACCGGCCCGGCTCCTCGATCATCGGGGCCGCCAGCACGACGTGCCCGCACACCGCCCGGAACCGCCCGTCGTGCCGGCCCGCCGCGAACTCCTCCTCGGTGACGGCGTGGGTGTAGCCGTCGGTGTCGCAGCGGATGTGCACCAGGAACGGCTCCACCGGGCTCACCCGGCCGAGCTGGTCGAGGTGGTTTCGGTCGGGGCGTCCGTCGAGTCCGCCGGGGTGTTGGCGGCCGTCGACGAAGGGGGCGGGGTGGTGCTGGTCGTCGACGGCGGCGGGGTGGGCGTCGACGGAGTCGTCGGTTCGGTGGTCGGCGTCGCGGGGGTGGTCGGCGTGGTGCTGGCCGGGGTGGTCGACGACGGCGTGGTGGGGGTCGTCGACGTGCCGGGCAGCGTCGTGCCCGGCGGCGGCGTGACGACCGGCGCCGGCGGGGCCGGGACGCCGACCGGGGACCCGGCCGCGGCGGCGTCCGGGGCGTTGGGCGTGCCGATCGGCACCTGGCTGTCGGGCAGCTGGGCCACCCCGCCGCGGTAGGCAGCGGCCCACGCCAGCACTGTGTCCACATAGGACGAAGAGTTGTTGTAGCGCCGCACGGCGATGCGCTGCCCCGCGTCCGTCGAGAGGTCGAGACCGCCCGAGCACAGGTAGCGCGCGGTGGCCAGCGTCTCGTCGTAGATGTTGTTGGGGTTCGACACGCCGTCACCGTTGCCGTCGGAGGCGTACCCGCGCCACGTCGAGGGGATGAACTGCGTCGGGCCGACCGCGCGGTCCCACACCGTGTCGCCGTCGTACTTGCCGCCGTCGGTGTCCCGGATCGCGGCGAACGCGCCGGCGCCGTTGAGCACCGGGCCGAGGATCGGCTCCAGGGTGTCGCCGCCGGCGTTGACGTACCCGCCGCGGGCGTGGTTGGACTCGATCCGGCCGATGCTGGCGATCAGCGCCCAGTCCAGGTGGCAGTCCGGCTGTTCCTTGGCGAGGATGTCGGCGGCGTTCTTGTAGGCCTTGAGCATGCTGCCCGGGATGCCGAGCGACCCGGAGATGCCCGCGGAGCCGGCTCGCCCGCCCGGCACGACCAGCGGCTCGGGCAGCGGCGGCTGGGGGAGGCTGCCGTCGACCGCGATCGGCGGCATGACGATGTTCGGCTGCTGCGGCGGCGCGGCGACGGCCTGGTCGGGCTGGCTGTCCCCGGCGTTGGCCACGACGACCGGCGCCGGCAGGCCGGTGGTCAGCGTGGGCAGCACGACGAGCGCCCCGCCCGCGAGCGCGGCGGCGGTCCTGCGGACCGAACGCGCGTTCCTGCGACGTGGCCGGTGCTTGGGCATGCTCGTCCCCGCTTCCCTCGATCTGTCGCTGATCGCCTCACCCGATCGGCCTCACCCACCGGTACTGACCGGTAGGAGCAAGCTATCCGATGGAACCAAACTTTGGCGAATGGCACAGCCGAATCTGCCCGTGAGCGAGAAGTTCGTCTGGATGGCACAAAACCTTCGTAGGAAATCTGTCAGATTCACCAGGACTTAACCGGGTGCCACGGACAGTTTGTCCGACAGGACACCGGGCACGGTGAGCCCGCGGTGCGTCACGTCCGAGCAAAACCGCCGGACGAGCGAATCCGACGGCGTCGCCGTGAACGTCACGACGTCCCGGTGCAGCGGGGGCTTGAGCCGCCGCAGCGCACCCGGGAAGGTCCGGGTGAGCGCGGTGGTCGGGACCAGTGCCACGCCGAGTCCCGCTGCGGCGAGCTGGGCCGCCGTCGCCGCCTGCTTGGTCCGCATCACCGCCTCCAGTACCGTGCCGCGCCGGGCGGCCTCCTGGTCGAGCCATCCGCCGAGGCCATTGTCGCGGTGGTAGTGCACCATCGGAATGCCCGCGAGGGCGGCCATGGGGACATTCGCGCGGGTGCCGAGCGGGTGGTCCGCGGCCAGCGCCACGACGATCTCCTCGCGCCCCACCACCTCGGTGGCCCCGGTCCAGCGGCTCGGCCGGGGCCCGACCGCGACGTCCGCTTCGCCCGTCTCCAGGGCTTCGACCAGCGCATCCGCGCTCGTGGTCTCGGTCAGTGTGATCAGCACTTCGGGCCGGTGCCGGTGCCACGCCCGCAGCACGGGGGCGAGCAGACCGGCGGTCATGCTCTCCGCGCACGCGATCCGCAGCGTGCCTTCGCCGCCGCCGGCCACCGCGCGTCCGGTCCGGACCACCCGTTCGGCGGCGGCCAGCGCCGCCCGCGCGTCGGCGAGGACGGCCCGTCCCGCGGCGGTCGGCCGGACCCCGCGCGGCAGCCGTTCCAGCACCGGCGTCCCCAGTTCGCGTTCCAGCGCACCGATCTGGTGCGACAACGCGGGCTGCGAAAGGTGCAACCGCGCGGCCGCCTCGGTGATCGAGCCCGCGTCGAGGACCGCGACCAGGCATTCGAGTGCGCGCAGCGTAGGCATTCGCGAATTCTATCGCAGTCATCGAAAACCTTCGGATCACGACGGGATTGTTCCGGCGGCGCCGAGCGCTGAACGCCGTGTGCGAGACGAAAGGACCACGGAAATGTCGTTCGAGGGAAAGCGTTTGGTCATCGTGGGTGGCGGTGCGGGTATCGCCCGGCAGATCGCCGCGGACGCGGTTGCTGCGGGCGCGGAAGTGATCCGGGCCGGACGGAATCCGGCCGCGCTGGCGGAGCGGGGGATTCGGACGGCGTTCGCGGACCTCGGTGAGGAATCGTCGTTGAAAGCGCTTGCCGACGAAGTGGGCGAAGTGGACTTCGTGGTTTCGCTCGCCGCGGCGCCGGCGAACGGGCCGGTCACGACGCTGGAGCGGGCCGCGGTGCTGCGCGCCTTCGATGCCAAAGTGGCCGGTCCGCTGATGCTGGCGAAGCACTTCGCGCCCCGGTTCCGGGACGGCGGTGCCATGGTGCTGTTCTCCGGCGTCGCCGCGTGGCGCCCGGCACCGGAACGGACGGTCATGGCGACGACGAACGGCGCGGTCGCGTTCCTCGCCGAAGCGCTGGCCGTCGAGCTGGCGCCGATCCGGGTCAACGCGATTTCCCCGGGCATCGTCGATTCGGGAGCGTGGGACCGGCTCGGCGAGGCGAAGGCGGAGTTCTTCCGCCGGACCGCGGAAGCGATCCCGGCCGGCCGGGTGGGCCGGCCCGCGGACGTTTCGGCGGCCACGCTCCTGTTGCTGGCGAACCCGTTCGTCACCGGCTCGGTGCTGCATGTGGACGGTGGCGGCCGGCTCGGGTGATCGAGCCTTTACACGGACTTGAAGCGTTCCTATGATCGGCCGTCCGGACGTGTTGCCGCCCGTCCGGACGGCCCAGGTGGAGGGTTTGATGGCACGTAGGGCTCCGCGCCGAGAGCAGGTCACCGTCGCCGAGCTGCTGGTCCGGTCCGACGCACCGCGCGACCGCTACCGCGACGAAGACACCCTCGTGCTCCCGCGGGCGCGCCACCGCGAGAAGCCGCAGGTCCTGCGCTCGCTGACGCGGTTGCGGATGTTCTCGGTCGTCGCGGGAGCGCTGGCGCTGACCGGCGGGGTCAGCGCGGCGGTGTCGATGCCTCCCACCCGTGACACGGCCGCGGCCTGGCCCCCGGCCGGCTTGGAACCCCCGGCGGTGGCGCTGGTCCCGTTGCCGGCGGACGTCGTCGTGCCGCCGGCCAAGCACGCGGCCCCGACGCCTCCGGATTCCGCGGTGCCGCCTGCGGAGCCGGCCGAAATCACTCCAGTGATCGCCGATCCGGAATCGAATTCCGTCAATCCGGTGGTGCACCGCGGAACGCTGGCCCGGGCGGTGAAGATCGTCGACAAGGTGAAGGAACCGGCGAAAGCGAAACCGAAGCCGCCGGAGAAGGCGGCGCCGGTCCGCCACGAGATCCCGGACATTCCCTTGTGGTCCCGCGGCCGCTCGAAGGGGCCGGACTGGCCGTCGATGTCGGCGGGCCGCCGCCCGGCGGGCCTGCCGTTCGGCGGCCACCACGGATGCGGTGGCGGCGGCCGGCACCGCCGGTGAGGGTCAGCCGAGCGGGATCTGGTACTGCATGAAGCCTTTGTCGAGCGCGACCTGGTCGTAGAGCCGCCGCGCGGTGGTGTTCGACGTCTGGGTGTGCCAGTAGACGCGCACGCAGCCCTGCGCCCGCGCCCACTCGGCGACGGCTTCGATGAGCGCGCGCCCGACCCCGCGCCCGCGGACGTCGGGATCGGTGAAGAGGTCCTGCAGGTAGCAGACGTCGGCGGAGGTGGTGCTGACGTGCGTGAAGAAGTGGACGATGCCGACGAGCCGCCCGTCGGCCCGCGCGCCGAGGGCGTGCATCCGTTCCCCGCTCGCGAACTCGCGCCACGCCCGGTCCACGAGGTCCGGAGCAAGCGTCCGGCCGTAGAACGTGTTGTAGCCGGCGAACAGGTTTTCCCAGGCCGTGCGGTCGGTTTCGGTCAAGCCCCCAATGGTGATCATGGTTCGAGGCTAATGCCCGGGGGACACGCATCGGACACAACTCACGAGTAAGGTGACGAACCCGAATCGAATTCATAGAATCGCGGAGCCCGGTCGGCGAAAGCAGCGGAGGTTCCTGATGGCGCGCACGGCGCACCGTGCCAGTGGCAGGCCCGTGACGGTGAGCGAGCTGATGCTGCGCCCGGATGTCCGCGGCCGCCGCCGCCCGGAGGACCTGGAAGTGCTGGAACTCGCCTACCGCATGCGCCGCCGGATCGGCCCGGAGGCCGCGGCGCGGGTCCCGTCGCCGGGAGCCCGCGCACTGGCGGCCGTGACCGGTCTCTGGCGGCGCCGGCCGCGGTAGGCCCCGCTTCAGAAGCCGATCGTCGACGGTGGCCGGGCGAGCATCGCCGTCGCCGTCCCCGGCTCGACCGCCGGGCAGTGCGTGCCCCGGGCCGGAAGCTTGCCGGTGATCAGGTAGTCGTCGGTCGCCTTGGTCACGCACGAGCTGTTCTTGAAGTACGCGCCGTGGCCCCAGCCGTCGTAGGTGAGCAGGGTGCTGCCCGTCTGGCGGGCCACCGCCTGCGACCACGCGTACGGCGTCGCCGGGTCGTGCCGGCTGCTCAGCACCAGCAACGGCGGTGCGCCGTGCACCTGCAGCGGGTGCTGCGGGTTGCTCGTCCGGTTCGGCCAGCCGATGCAGCCGGTGACCGCCGTCCAGCCCAGGGAGTTGACCTTGACGTCCGGGGCGAACGCGGCCGACACCCGGCGGTAGGCCTCGAGTTCCGCGAAGTTGTGCACCGGCATGCGCCAGTCGTCGCAGAACACGCTCTGGAAGACGTAGTTGATCGGGATGTCGTCGCTCAGCTTCGCCGACGCCGCCGGCGGGGTGCCGTCCGCGAGCGACTTGAGTACCGTGGCGAGCCTGTCCCAGCTCGGGCCGTAGAAGTTGCCCTGGAAGAGCGACGCGAGGTCGAGCGGCTGGAGCACCTCTTCGCTGCGCGGGTCCTTCAGTTCCCCGCGGGCGGCCTTGTCCTGGAGTTCGCGGGTGAGCTTGGAGACGTCCCGGCCGTGCAGCGCGCAGCTCGGCGTCCGGTCGCACCAGGCCACGAACTCGCCGAATTCCGCTTGCACCGAGCGGGTTTCGCTGAGCAGGAACTCGCCAGCGGTGAACTGCGAGTGGTCCATGTTGCTGTCCAGCACGAGGGCGCGGACCTTGTCCGGGAACAGTTCCGCGTACTGCTGGCCCATCAGCGTCCCGTAGGAAACGCCGTAGTACGTCAGTTTCGGCTCGCCGAGCGCCACGCGGATGGCGTCCATGTCCCGCGCGACGCTCTTCGTGTCGCCGAACTGCCCCAGCGGCCCGGAAATGCGGTTGCAGCTCTCGCCGAGCTTGCGGTTGTACTCCGCGAGCTGCTCGAATTCGGCCTGGTTGCGCGGCATGCGCGGGTGGTCGGCGATCAGCTCCTCGAGCCCGCACGAGATCCGCGTGCTGGCGCCGACGCCGCGCGGGTCGAACCCCACGGTGTCGAACCGCCGGGTGACCTCGGGCGAGAGCGACCAGCCGTTCTTGACCTCCTCGGTGCCCGACCCACCGGGACCACCCGGGTCCATCAGGACCGAGCCGATCCGGGCCTGCGGGTCCGTCGCCTTGCGGCGGGCGAGCGCGACGGACGTCGTGCCCCGGTCCGGGTGCGCCCAGTCCACCGGCACGGTCACCGTGCCGCAGTCGATCTCGGGCGCGTCGGCGCACGGCCGCCAGTCGACGGATTCCGCCGCCGACACCGGTGGGGCCAGCAGCACGCTTCCCAGGATCGTCGTCACGGCCACGGCCGTCATCAGCCGCTTGCCCACCCTCGCCATCGTCAGTCCTCCCCTACCGACAGTGCATGACCGACTCCAGCAAATCACCGATCCGGGGATCCCGCCAGCTTCCCAGGTGAATCACGCCTTCGCGTCCACTGTGGACGGCCGCTCGGCCCGCCGGACCCAGGCCGCGGCCAGCGTTCCCAGCGCGCACAGCGCCCCCAGCACGCCGAACGCCCAGCCGAACCCGGTCGCCGGGCCGGCGGCCAGGCCCTGGGACAGCACGATCACGCACAGCGCGCCGCCGAGCGCGCCGCCCACGCGCAGCACGATGTTCACCAGCGCGGTGGCGTGGCCGAGCTCGGCGGCGCCGACCGACGCGTACGCCGCCGTCGACGCGGGCATGATCGACAGCCCGAGCCCGGCGCCGCGGACCAGGAGCACGGCCTGGACCAGCCACATCGGCGTGTCCGGGCCGAACCACGGCAGCGGCACCGTGCTCACCAGCACCACCAGCGACCCGGTGAGCGCGACGGTCCCGCCGCCGTAGCGGTCGGTCAGCCGCCCGGCCACGAACACGAACACCGTCGTGGCCAGCCCCATCGGCGCGAGCAGGACGCCCGACTCGGCGGTCCCGGCGCCGAGCCGGAGCTGGAACCACAGCGGCAGCAGCAGGACGGCGCTGAACATCCCGGCGCCGCCGAGCAGCACGGCCGCGAGCGCGGACCCCATGACCGGCCGCCCGGCGAGCCGCAGTTGCAGGACCGGGTGGGGCGTGCGCAGCGACCACCAGGTGAACAAGCCCATCGCCGCGGCCCCGATGGCGGCGAGGACGATGTTGAGCGAGCCGGGCGCGCCGAGCTCGGTCAGCGCGTACACCAGCAGGGGCAGGCCGAGCGACACCATCGCGAGGCCGGGCCAGTCCATCGGCGGCGGCTGCTGCCGGTCGCCGCGCGGGACGTACCGCAGCGCCAGGCCGAACGCGAGCAGCCCGATGGGCAGGTTCAGCCAGAACAGCACCGGCCAGGAGAAGTGCGCGAGCAGGAAGCCGCCGACGCTCGGCCCGACGACCGGCGCGAGCCCGACCACGAGCGCCAGCGTGCCCATGGTGCGGCCGAGGCGTTCCGGGCCGACGGCCAGCCCGATCACGGTCTGCCCGGCGGTGACCATCACGCCGGCGGCCATGCCCTGCACGGCCCGGAAGCCGATCAGGGTGACCGCGTCCGGGGCGAGCGCGCAGGCCACCGACGTGAGCAGGAACGCGGCCAGCGCGGCGAGCCACAGCCGCCCGGCGCCGAACCTGCGCCCGAGCCACGGCGTGAGCGGGAGCGCGGCGGAGAGGCCGAGCAGGTACGCCGTCGCGACCCACTGGATTTCGACGAGGGCGACGCCGAGGCTGTCCCGCATCGATTCGAGCCCGACGGCGACGATCGACGCGTCCATGTTGCCCAGGAAGCCGCCGAGCGCCATCACCCCGGAGGCGATCCAGACGGTGCGCGGGATCGGCGGCGGTGCGGTGCGGAGATCGGTCATGGCTTCGACGGTAAAAGCTCGAGGAAGGTTGAAGTCAACCTTGCTTCGTGCCGGGCACTCGGGTATGCATGAGTAATGCATGAGACGCGGCTGGCGAACCTGCTCGGCGCGGCGGTGCTGAACCTGTCCGACCGGATGACGGGCGCCGCCGCGGCGGCCGCCGGGGTCAGCCCGAGCGGGACCGCCGCGCTGGTCGTGCTGGCGGAGTTCCCCGGCCTCGGCGGAACCGAGCTGGGCCGGCGGATCGGGCTCAGCCAGCCGGCCTGCGCCCGGATGCTCGACCAGCTGGCGGCCCGCGGGCTCGTGCGGCGGCAGGCGAAGAGCGGCCGCGCAGTCGGCGTAGTGCTCACCCGGGCGGGGCGGGCCGCGGCGCACCGCGCGCTCGAGGCCCGGCAGGACGTGCTGACCGGCGCCCTGGCCGCGGTATCCGATCAGGACGCTCTGGAGCCGTTGCTGGAACAGCTGTTGCGGGGGCTACACGCCGAGGTCCGCTCGGGCGACCTGATGTGCCGGCTCTGCGACCGGCCCGGCTGCGTCGCGCAGGACCGGCTCTGCCCGGTCGGCCAGGCGCAGCGCGAACTCGGGACGCCGTGATGGGCAACGTCCTCGCCCTCGTCTCGGCCCTGTGCTTCGGGATCACGCACTTCGTCAGCGGGCTGGTCTCCCGCCGTGCACCGGGGATGACCGTCTCGCTGTACGCGCAGGTCGCGGGCACGGTGGTGACCGTGCCCTTCGCCGCGTTCGCCGGTTCGGGCACCGTCACCGCGGCGTCGCTCGGGTGGGGCGCGCTTTCCGGCGCGGGCACCGGGGTCGGCGTCGCTTTCCTCTACCGCGCGATGGGCAAGGGGGCGATGAGCCTGGTCGTGCCCGCGAGCGACGTCGCCGCCGTCGTCCTGCCGGTCCTGTTCGGCCTGGTCCTGCTGGGGCAGCGGCTTTCGGGCCTCGCGCTCGCCGGGATCTGTTGCGCGGTACCGGCGTTGTGGCTGGTCTCGCGCTCGCGCGGGGAGCGGGCCGGCCGGACGGCGGCGGGGATCCCGGACGCCTTCGTCGCCGGGCTCGGCTTCGCCGTCCAGTTCGTCGCGCTCTCGCGGATCCCCGCCGAAGCCGGGTTCTGGCCGGTGGTGTTCAGCCGCGCGGTGTCGGTGGTCGCCATCGCCGGCCTGGTCGCGGCGACCCGGGCGCCGTGGCGGCTGCCGTCCCGGCTGTGCTGGCCCGCCGCGTTCGCCGGGGTGTGCGGCAGCGCGGCGATCGTCCTCTACCTGCTGGCGGCCCAGCGGCAGCTGCTGGCGGTCGCGACCGTGCTCGCCGCGCTCTACCCGGCGGTGCCGGTGCTGCTGGCGCTGGTCTTCCTGCGGGAACGGCTGAGCCCGGCCCAGCTCGCCGGGCTGCTCGGCGCGGGCGCGGCGATCGCGCTCGTGTCACTGGGCTGACCGGCGGGAGACGACGCTCCGGCTGCCCGCGTCGAGCTCCCGGTAGTGCTCGAGCGCGGCCACGGACTCGGTGACCTGCTCGAAGCTGGGCAGCGCGCGCACGTTCGCCACCAGTGTCATGTCCTTGCGGGGGATTTCGATGAAACAGACCTCGACCCCGGCGTGCTCGGCGTGGGCGGCCACTTCCGCCTGCCAGGTGGGCAGGTCGAGGTCGTCGCCGAGCCATTCGTGCAGGTAGACGCACCACTTGCCGCGCAGCAGCTCACCCGCGATGGCCTCCAGGCCGACCACGTACGGCTCGGTCACGTGTTCGGCCATGACCGTTCCCCGCAACACCAAGGCACTGTTCCCTCCTGCGCCCGGCGGCGACCCATACCGCCGGAAAGCGCTCTCTCGGCGGTAGCCTCCCCCGCTTCGCCGAGCAGCGCGAACCCCGATGACCGAACACCGGGGTCCGCGCCAACTTACCGGTGGATTTGGTCACCGGCAACCGTTTCCCGAAGATCAAGGAAAGCGCGTGCACAATCGGCGTGCGGATGCACGTTCATCACAGCCGCGTGCGCAGCAGATTGGGCGATCCGCCGAAGTATGCGCTGTCGGCCACGTACAGCGTGTCACCACGGACGGCCACCGAAGTCGGGTTGGCCAGGCCGTCCGAAGTGGACAGGATGGTCCGGATCCCGCCGTGACCGACCGTGACGACCCGGTTCTCCTGGTTGACGGCGGCGACGACGTCACCGCCGTGGAACGCGAAGTCGTCGACCGGCCCGAGACCCGAGGCGACGACCTGGCCGGGTGCGCCGGTGAGCGGGAACCGGACGAGCGTGCCGCGGTCCAGGTTGGACACCCAGAGCGCGCCGTCGTGGACCTTGACGCCGTTCGCGCCGAAGCCGGCGACCGGGGCGAGCAGTTCGCCGGTGGCCCAGTCGGTGACCCGCCCGGTGCGCGGCGAGACGCGCCGGACGACCGAGCCGAACGAGTCGGCGACGAAGACGTCGCCGCCGGCGGGATCGCGGGCGACGCCGTTGTGGAAACCGGCCGGCGGCAGGGCGGCGACCTTGGTCGGGGTGCTTCCGGGGCGGACGCGGTAGAGGCCGGTCGCCGCCGTGCCGGTCGAAACGGCGACGTAGAGGTCGCCGCCCGGGGCGCGGGCGATTCCGCCGAGGAACAGTTTCCGGTGCACCACCGGGACGTCGCCATCGGCGGGGACGGGGATCCGGGCGATGACGCCGATTCGCCCGCCGGGCGTGACCCGGCCGATTTCGCCGGTGTAGGCGAAGGTGAGGTCGGCGGAACCGTCGGGTTCCAGGGCGATGTTCTCGGGCTGCTGCCCGGCGGCGAGGTCGAGCGGGATGATCCTCGGTGCCGCCTGGGCGGGCGCGGCCGGCACGGCCAGGGCGACGGTCAGCGCGGCACCGATCAGCTTGATGCGCAAGGGAAACTCCCGGTTCGTGGAGAGCTGCGGTACGTCGACCGTAGGCCCGGTGCGCACCCGGCCGCCAATAGCCCGGCCTGGGCCGGCCATCGGAAAACCGATCACAGGTCCCGGGCGAAGCAGCGCGAGATCGGTTCGCCGCGGTAGGGGCCGTACGCCTCGATCGGCTCGTAGCCTTCGCGCTGGTAGAACCGGATCGCGTCCGGCTGCCCGGTGCCGGTTTCCAGCAACAGCCGGGTGATCCCGAGGCGCCGCGCGTGGTCTTCGAGGGCGCGCAGGAGGGCGGTCGCGACACCGGTGCCGCGGGCCGCCGGCTCGACGTACATGCGCTTGACCTCGCCCGATCCCGGGCCGAGCAGCCGCAGTCCACCGCAGCCGATGGCGGCGCCTTCGGCGTCGCGGGCGAGCAAGAAGACAGCGACGGTCTCGGCGGTCGGGACGGCGCCGGGTTCGTGATCGTCGGTGCCGTAGCGGGCGTCGAGCTCGGTCCGCTGGGCTTGACGCAGCCGGACGGCGTCCGGATCGTCCCAGGTCACCGGGGTGATCGTCAGTGTGCAGTCGATCATCAGGCCGCCCTCCCGTTTCCGTAACAGGCGTTACCGTAGCATCTGTTACGCTTCCGGGCCATGCCCAGGCAGCGAGACGTGCAGGCCCAGCGCGAGCTGCTGTCGAACGCCACCTGGCAGGTCCTCGCCGACGACGGCCTGCCGGGCCTGACGCTGCGCGCGGTCGCCGAGCGCGCCGGCTGCACGACCGGCCTGGTGATGCACGCGTTCCCGACGAAGAAGGCGTTGCTGCTGCACGCACGCGACCTGCTGTACGAACGCACGGCGGTCCGGGCGCACGCGGCCGAGGCGGCGTGCTCGTCCGCGCCGGACGCGCTCGCGGCGGTGCTGGGCCAGGCGGTGGACCTCCCGCACGGCCACCACGAGGAATCCCGCGTCTGGGTGGGTTTCCTGGCGGCGGCGCTGGCCGACGAGGACCTGGCCGAGCGCCACCGGGCGGCGAACCGTTCGTTCCTGGCCCGAGTCCGCCGGTTGGTGGCGGCGTGCCGTCCGGAGTGGACGGACGAGCGGCTGGAGCTGGCCACGAAGAGCCTGGTGGCGTTGGTGGAGGGGATGAACGTCCTGGCCGCGGCGGATCCGAGGACCTACCCGGCCCGGCTGCAGCAGGCCGCGCTGGCCGAGGCGCTCGCTGTTTTCACGCCGCCGGGCCGAAGCGGCGGCGATAAGCGCTCGGGCTGAGGCCCGTGTGGCGTCGGAGTTGCGCCCGGAGGTTCGCCGCCGTTCCGAGGCCGCTCGACGAGGCCACCCGGTCCAATCTCAGCTCGCCCCGCTCGATCAAGCGGCACGCCAAGCTCACCCGTTCCGTCGTCAGCCACGCCAGGGGGGTCGTGCCCAGTTCCGCGCGGAACTTCCGGTGCAGGGTCGCGGGGCTGGTCGCCGCCCGCGCGGCCAGGTCCGTCACCGTCAGCGGGGTGTCCAGGCGCTCCAACGCCCAGGCCAGGACCGGGGCCAGCGACGTCTCCGGGACCTCGGGCACCGGGCGGGCGATGAACTGCCGCTGGCCGCCGTCGCGGTGGGCGGTGAACACCAGGCGGCGGCTCACCGCGTTGACCACCTCGGCGCCGTGGTCGCGGTGGATGAGGTGCAGGCCCAGGTCCAGCGAGGCGGCGCTGCCGGCCGCCGTCAGGACGGTGCCTTCGTCGATGAACAGGACGTCCGGCTCCCACCTGACCCGCGGGAACCGGGCGGCCAGCGAGGCGGCCCACTGCCAGTGGGTCGTCGCGCGGCGGCCGTCCAGCACGCCCGCTTCGGCGAGCGCCAACGCTCCCGTGCAGAAGCTCACCAGGCGGGCTCCGCGGTCGTGTGCCCGGCGGATCGCCGCGATGATCGCCGGGTCCGTCGGGACGCCGGTGTTCGGTCGGGCCGGGACGATCAAGGTGTCCGCCGTGTCGGCCGCCTCGAGGCCGGCGACGCCGGAGAGCGTGAACATGCCGAGGTTCATCCGCACGTCCGGCGTCGCCGAGCACAGCGTGAAGTCGTACCAGGGCCGGTCGAGTTCGGGACGGCGGAGGCCGAACAGCTCGGTCGCCACGCCCATCTCGAACGGGTTCGACTCCTCGGTGACGATCGCGACCACCCGGTGCGAGAATTCTTGCGGCATGTGCGATTCCTAGCACTCGCGCCCGGGAAACACCAGGTCGAGCATGGGAGGCATGAACCCGATCGACCTCAACGAAGTCCTGGCGAGCTTCGAAGCCGCCTGGAGCCCGCGGATCGTCACCCGCGTCAACGACTACGACATCCGCCTCGCCCGGTTCGACGGCGAGCACGTCTGGCACGTCCACGAAGACACCGACGAGTTCTTCCTGGTCCTGGACGGCGAGATCGAGATCGGCCTGCGCGACCCGGACGAACGCGTGGTCACGCTCGGCCGCGGGCAGGTCTTCGTGGTCCCGAAGGGCACGTTCCACAAGCCGTCGTCGAAGGCGGGCGCGAGCGTGCTGCTGGTCGAGCCGGCGGGCACGCTCTCGGTCGGCGACGTGCACGACGAGGTCCCCGAGCACGTGGACGTGACCACCGGGCATCTCGTCTGACCTGCTGAGTCTCTTTCCGGAACGGCGTACCCTCGGCCGCATGAAACGGACATCGTTCGCGCAGTGGCCGTGCTCGATCGCGCGCACCATGGATCTGCTCGGCGACTGGTGGACGCCGCTCGTGCTGCGAGACGCCTTCTACGGCGTGCGCCGCTTCGACGAGTTCCAGCAGGCGCTCGGCATCGCGCGCAACACCCTCGCCGACCGGCTCAAGCGGCTGGTCGACGAGGGCCTGCTGGAAAAGGTGCCGTACCAGACCGAGCCGGTGCGCTACGACTACGTGCTCACCGAGAAGGGCCGCGACTTCTACCCGGTGCTCCTCGCGATGACCCGCTGGGGCGACAAGTGGCTCGCCACCGAAGCCGGCCCGCCGATCACCGTCCACCACCTCGCCTGCGGGCACGACACGCACGCCGAAATCGTCTGCGCCGGCTGCCGGGAGCCGATGACGCCCGACGACACGCGGATGCGGCGCGGCCCCGGCTTCCCGCCCCGGCTGGCGCAGCGGCCCGACGTCGAGGAGCGCTTCGCCCGGCAGGAGTGATTGACAGAGTCAGTCTATCTACGCAACTATCGTGGTCAGCCGAGGGAAGGGTGCGACCACGATGGAGTGGACGGGTGCGCGGTACGCCGACCTGCCGACGGCGGAGGTTTCGACCTGGATCGACGCCGCGCCCGAGGAGGTCTGGCCGATCGTCTCGGACATCTCGCTGATGCCCGAGATGAGCGCGGAGCTCCAGTCCGTCGAGTGGTGCGAGGTCGGCCGGAAGTTCCTCGGCCGCAGCAAGCACGACGCGTTCGGCGAGTGGGAGACGACCTCGTACGTCGTCGAATGCGAAGCGCCGCGCGTGTTCGCGTGGGCCGTGCAGGACCCCGAGGAGCCCAGCGCCGTCTGGAAGTTCACCCTCGAGCCGGACGCCGGCGGCACGCGCCTGAGCCAGTGGATGCGGATGGGTCCCGGCCGGTCCGGGCTGTCGTTCGCCATCGACCGGATGCCGGAGAAGGAACAGAAGATCGTCTTCGTCCGGATGCGGGAGTTCGAGACGGCGATGAAGGGCAACCTCGCCGCGATCAAGGCCCGGGCCGAAAACCGATGAAAACCGCGACGACCGTCGAGTTCTCCCAGGACACCCGCGCGACGCTGGACTTCGTGCGGGAGGCGGAAAAACTCGGCCTCGACGTCTGCTGGGTGGCCGAAGCCTGGGGCTCGGACGCGCCGTCCGCGCTCGGCTACCTCGCCGCCCGCACCGACCGGATCCGGCTCGGCTCCGGGATCATCCAGCTCGGCACGCGCACGCCGGTCGCCATCGCGCAGGCCGCGCTCACCCTCGCCGACCTCTCCGGCGGGCGGTTCGCGCTGGGGCTCGGCGCGTCCGGGCCCCAGGTCATCGAGGGCCTGCACGGCGTCCCGTTCGCGAAGCCCCTGACGCGGATGCGCGAGACCGTCGAGATCATCCGCCAGGCGTTCGCGGGGGAGAAGATCTCGTTCTCCGGCGCGGCGTTCGAGATCCCGCGGCCCGGCGAGGCCCGCCCGATGCGGCTGTCCACTGCCCCGAACCCGGACATCCCGATCTACCTCGCGACGCTGTCGCCGAAGCTCCTCGAGCTCACCGGCGAGGTCGCCGACGGCTGGCTCGGCACCAGCTTCGTCCCCGAAGGCGCCGACGCGTACTTCGCGCACCTCGACGCCGGACTCGCGAAGGCGGGCAGGGAGCGTAAGGACATCGACGTCTGCCAAGGCGCCGAAGTCGCCTTCGCGGACAACGAAGACGAGCTGCGCGCGATGGTCGGCAGCCGCAAGAAGGAGCTGGCCTTCAGCCTCGGCGGGATGGGCTCGGCCAGCACGAACTTCTACAACGACGCCTACAGCCGCCAGGGCTGGGCCGACGTCGCCGCCGAGGTCCGCGAGCGCTGGCAGGCCGGTGACCGCGACGGCGCCGCCGCGCTCGTCACCGACGAAATGGTGCTCGGCACGACGCTGATCGGCACCGAAGAAATGGTGCGCGAGCGGTTGCGCGTCTGGCGCGACGCCGGCATCGACACCGTCCGGCTCTACCCGGCCGGCGAAACGCTCGAAGCGCGTCTCACGACGCTCGGCCGTGCATTGGAGCTGATGTGACCGGCGACTGGCACCGCACCGCGTGCAGCCTCTGCTACCTCAACTGCGGGCTGGAGGTCCAGCTCGACGGCCGGAAGATCACCCGCGTCCGCGGCGACAAGGCCCATCCGCGCTCGGCCGGGTACTCTGCCAGAAGGCCCAGCGGCTGACCTGGTACGGCGACCACCAAGACCGCCTGACGTCACCGCTGCGACGGCGGCCCGACGGCACGCACGAGCCCATCGACTGGGACACCGCGCTCGCCGAGATCGCCGTGAAGCTGCACGCGATCCGGGACGCCGACACCGCGGCCGGGCGGCCCGGCTCGTTCGCCTACGTCGGCGGCGGTGGCCAGGGCAACCACTCCGGCGGCGCCTACGGCACGTCGCTGCTGAAGTGGATGAACTCGACGCGGCACTTCAACGCGCTGTCGCAGGAGAAGACCGGCGACTTCTGGGTCAACGGCCACCTGTTCGGCTCGACGATCGTGCACACCGCCGAGGACGTCGAGCACTGCGACCTGCTGGTCGTGCTCGGCTGCAACCCCTGGCAGGCGCACGGGTTCAGCAACGCCCGGCACGCGCTCAACACGCTCAAGAACGACCCGGACCGCCGGATGATCGTGATCGATCCGCGGCGCACCGAGACCGCGGAGCTGGCCGACCTGCACCTCCCGCTGCGGCCGGGCACCGACGCCTACCTGCTGGGCGCGCTCCTCGCGCTGCTGCTCGAACGGGGTGGCGCGGACCAGCGATTCCTCGCCGAGCACACCGAAGGCTTCGACGAGGTCGCCGCCGTGCTGGCGAAAGTACCGGTGGACGCCTGGATCGCGCACGCCGAAGTGTCCCGTGTGGACGTCGAACGGGCCGTCGACCTGATTCTCGCGGCGAAGGCGATGACCGTGCGCGTCGAGCTGGGCATCCAGCAGGTAGCTGCTCACCGGGCACTTCGGCCGGCGCGGGACGAACAACCTGCACTCGTGGCTGCAGCCGCTGTGGGGCGCGACGACCGGGCAGCGCTCCGAGATCACCGGCTTCGAGTACATCGGTGGCCTGCTGCCGGCGAACACCCTCGCCGAGGAGGTCCTCGCCGACCACCCGGACCACGTCCGCGCGGTGTGGGTCGAGTCGTCGAACCCCGCCAACACCTTCGCGGGCACGCGGGACGTCGAACGCGCTCTGGAGGCCGCGGAGCTGTCCGTGGTGGTCGACGTCGCCTACACCGAGACGGCCGCGCTGGCCGACTACGTGCTGCCCGCCGCGTCCCAGCACGAGAAGTGGGAGTTCACGCTCTTCACCTTCGAATGGCCGACGAACTACTTCCAGCTGCGGCCGCCGCTGCTGGACCCGCTGCCGGGCACGCTCGTCGAGGCCGAGATCTACACGCGGCTGTTCGACGCGCTCGGCGTGCTGCCGGCGTCGGACGTCCTCGGCGAGCTGGCCGCCGGGCCGCGATCCGCGCTGCAGGCGGGCCTCGGTGCGCTGGTCCAGGCGATGCCGGAGCGCGCGGCGATCCTGCCGGTGCTGCTCTACCGCACCCTCGGCGCGTCGCTGCCCGACGGCGCGGCCTCGATCGCGCCGCTGTGGGCCGGCTGCCACCGCGCGGCGAAGACGATGACCGTGCCGGTGCAGCGCGCGCTGGGCAGCTCGGCCACCGGTCCGCAGCTCGGTGAAGAGCTCTTCGAGCGCGTCCTGGCCGGTCCGACGCCGTTTTCGGCGCACGAGCACGACGAAGTGTGGAGCCTGATGCGGCGCGAGCGCGTCCAGCTCGCCGTGCCGGACCTGCTGGACTGGCTGGCCGCGCTGGACCCGGCCGCCGAGCAGCCCGACCCGGCGTACCCGTTTTCGCTGCTCAACGGGCAGCGGCGGGCGCACAACGCGAACCAGATCCTGCGTGATCCGCGCTGGCGCCGCACCGATCCGGACGGCGCTCTGCGCGCGCGTCCCGAAGAACTGGCGTCGATCGGCGCTTCGCCCGGCGATTGGGTGGCCGTCGTGACGCCGGCGGGGCGGGTGGTCGTCCGCGCCGAGGCCGATCCCGCGCTGCGGCCGGGCCAGCTCGCGCTCCCGCACGGCTACGGCATGGCCCACCCGGCCGCCGACGGCCGCCGGGTGGTCAGCGGGCCGCGGATCAACCTCCTCACGGACGCGCTGGACCGGGACCCGATCGCGGGCACGCCGCACCACAAGGACGTCCCGGCGCGCCTCGAACCCGCGACCGAAGAGGAGCGGGCCCGGGCGGAGGCGGACAGCGAAAGCGTCGCTAGTGGACGGTCCGGACGTTTCGCCGGTTTATAGTGGGCGCATGCGCAAGATCGTCGCGAACCTGTTCATCTCCCTCGACGGCGTGGTCGAAGCGCCCGACAAGTGGTCGTTGCGGTACTGGAGCGACGAAATCGGCCAGGCGGTCGGCAGCGGGATGGCCGCCGCGGACGCGATGTTGCTCGGACGCGTCACCTACGAAGGGTTCGCCGAGGCGTGGCCCGGCCGGACCGTCGAGGACGACGAAGGTGCCGAGTTCATGAACAACGTGCGCAAATACGTGCTTTCGTCGACGTTGTCCGAAGTCGGCTGGAACAACTCGACGCTGCTCACCGGCGACCCGGCCGAAGCGGTCCGGACGCTGAAGGCCGGAACCGGCGGCGACATCATGACCAGCGGCAGCCCGACGGCGGTGCGGTGGCTCCTGTCGGAAGGCCTGGTCGACGAGCTGAACCTGCTGCTCTACCCGGTCGTCGTCGGGCGCGGCATGCGGTTGTTCCCCGCGGAGGGGCCGTCGTTCCCGCTGGAGCTGAAGAAATCCGCGACGTTCGGCAACGGTGTCGTGCAGCTGACCTACGTGCCGGCGTGACCACGCCGTTCCGGATCGAGATCCCCGAGGCCGACCTCGACGACCTGCGGGTCAGGCTGCGGCGGACGCGCTGGCCCGAAGCCGAGCCCGTGGCCGGCTGGAGCCAGGGCACGCCGCTGGGCTACCTGCGCCCGCTGTGCGAATACTGGGCGACGGAGTACGACTGGCGCCGCGTCGAAGCCCGGTTCAACCGGTTTCCGCAGTACCGCACCGAAATCGACGGCCTGGGCATCCACTTCCTGCACGTGCGCTCGCCGCGGCCGGACGCGCTCCCGCTGCTCCTCACGCACGGCTGGCCCGGCTCGTTCCTGGAGTTCGGCAAGGTGATCGAGCCGCTTGCGGAGGAGTTCGACCTGGTGATCCCGTCGCTGCCGGGCTACGGCTTCAGCGACAAGCCGTCGGCGCCGGGATGGGGCATCGAGCGGATCGCGGCCGCGTGGGCGGCCCTGATGGCCCGCTTGGGCTACGCCCGCTACGGCGCCCAGGGCGGCGACTGGGGGACGTCGATCACGACGTCACTGGCCCAGCAGGACGCGGCCCACCTGGCGGGCATCCACCTGAACCCGCCGATCGCGGCCCCGGACCCGGCGACGTTCGACGACCTGACGGCGTCCGAGCGGGCCGCGCTGGCCGCGCTGGAGAACGCGCAACGCTGGGAGGACGGGTATTCGGTGCTGCAGTCGACCCGTCCGCAGACGATCGGCTACAGCCTGCTCGACTCCCCGGCCGGCCTGTGCGGCTGGCTGGTGGAGAAGTTCCACGCCTGGTCCGACGGCTTCCCGTTCACCCGCGACGAGCTCCTGGACGACGTGACGCTGTACTGGCTGACGGGCACGGCGGCGTCCTCGGCCCGGCTGTACTGGGAGAGCATCCGCAAGGTCCAGAAGTGGTTCTCCGAGGCGACGGACGACACGGTGGACGTGCCGGTGGGGTGTTCGATCTTCCCCGGGGAGATGCCTCGGCCGTCGCGCCGGTGGGCGGAGAAGCGGTACACCGACATCCGCCACTGGAACGAGCTGGAGCGGGGTGGGCACTTCGCGGCTTACGAGCAGCCGGAGCTGTTCGCCGACGAGGTGCGGACGTTCTTCCGGCTGGTCCGCTAGGCGTTCGGTCCCGGCGGGGCCGGGTCGGGACCGACCAGCCGGCCGATCTGCCACTCGTAGCTTTCCGGCAGGTCCCCGACGGCGATCCCGATGTCCGCCTTCGCGGCCTCGTAGAACCGGCGCCGCGCCTTGCTCACGGCCTCGATGGCTTCGGCCCACGGCAGGTCGGCTTCCGCGCCGGTGGCGATCCGCTGCAACCGGAAGGCGCTCTCGTGCCAGGCCCGTGCGGCCAAGACGGTGCTGCCGGTTCCCAGCAGCAGCACGGTCTCCCACTTGACCGTGCGTTCCTCCTCGGCCGCGGCCAAGGCGGGCAGCCCTTCTTCGGGCGGCAGGGAGTCGATGTCGGGGTGGATGCCGCGATGTGCCGCGATCCGGACCGAAAGAGCGATGACTCGCTTGAGCGCGAAGGCGTAGTCGGCGTAGGCGGTGAGCCGCCGTTCGTCCCAGCGCACCGACTGGGCCCGCCGCCAGCGCCCGCGTTCGGCGGCCGAGGTGGCCGCGAATGACGCCAGCGCGCCGATGACAACTCCGATCAGGGCCGGGAGCTGCTGGAGGAACGTCTGCACGGAAGCTGCCTCTCGTCGTGGCGATCCGGTTCGCTTGCTGGGTCGCCGCGGAGGAGCTCGGCGCTACATCTCCGTCTCGGCGCGCTGGTCCGCTAGCGCCTGAACCCTCCCGGATCGGCCAGGTACCGATCCAGCTCCGGGTCTTCGTGCAGCTCGGTGAACCGGTCCTCCACCCCGTGCCCCAGCTCCTCGCGCAACCGGCCCAGGACCGCATGCACGTCGGCGTTGAAGCGGGCGCACCGCGCCTCCCGCCACGGTCCGGGGTCCGGCGGGTAGTCCCAGTTCACCGACTCGTCGTACTGCTCGACCAGGCTGTCCACCGAGGCCCGCAACGAGGCGCTGATCGGCAGCTCGTCGAGATCCGCCGGTCCGGCGTCGTCCCACAGCGCCGCGCCCGAGCCCGGGTCGAAGAAGAACCGCACCTCAGTTGACCTGCCGCGACTGGCCCTGCCAGAACGGCTCCCGCAGCTTGAACTTCTGGATCTTCCCGGTCGCCGTCCGGGGCAGCGCGTCCAGGAACTCGATCCGCTTCGGGCACTTGTACCCGGCCAGGTACTCCCGGCAGTGCCGGATCAGCTCCTCCGCCGTGACCGAACCCTCCACCACGACCAGCGCCGTCACCAGCTCGCCCCACTTCTCGTCCGGGATGCCGATCACCGCGGCCTCGCGGATCGCCGGGTGCGAGTTGAGCGCGTCCTCCACCTCGATCGACGACACGTTCTCGCCGCCCGAGATGATCACGTCCTTCTTGCGGTCCGCGATCGTCAGGTAACCCTCGGAGAACGTTCCGCCGTCGCCGGTGTGGAACCAGCCGCCGTCGGTGACCCGTGCGGTCTCCGAAGGGTTCTCCCAGTAGCCGTGGAGGTTGTGGTTCGACTGGGCGAGCACCTCGCCGTCGCCGTCCACCGCGATCCGGACGCCGAGCGCCGGCGTGCCCGCGCGGCCCAGCCGCCGCGCCTGCTCGTGCGGGTCGAGGTCCGCCCACTCGCTGCGCATCCGGTTGACCGTCAGCAGCGGCGCGGTCTCGGTGAGCCCGTAGATCTGGATGAACTCCCAGCCCAGCTCGGCCCGGACGCGCTCGATCGTGCGCGTCGGCGGCGGCGCGCCGGCCACCACGATCCGGACGCGGTCGCGGCCGGGGATCTCGCCGTCCCAGGCCGCGGCGCCGTCCAGGGCCGCCGTGACCACCGCGGGCGCCGCGCACAGGATCGTCACGCCGTGTTCGTCGATGCGCCTCAGGATTTCGGTGCCGTCGACCTTCCGCAGCACGATGTGCCGCCCGCCGAGGCCGGTCACCGCGTACGGCATGCCCCAGCCGTTGCAGTGGAACATCGGCAGCGTGTGCAGCAGGACGTCGTTGTCGCTCAACGTGGTGTGCAGGCCGAACACCGCGGCGTTCAGCCAGATGTTGCGGTGGGTGAGCTGCACGCCCTTCGGCCGGGCGGTCGTCCCCGACGTGTAGTTGAGGGTCGCGGTGGCCGACTCGTCGCCGTCCCAGGGCCGGGGCGTTCCGTCGCCGCCCCAGATGGCGTCGTCGTCGCGGCCCAGGACGAACACGTGCTTCGCCGTCACCGTGCCGAGCAGGTGCTCGAGCTCCGGGTCGACGATCAGCACCTCCGCCCCGGAGTGCTCCACTATGTACTTGACCTCGGCGGGAGCCAGCCGGAAGTTGACCGGCACCAGGATCCGGCCCCAGCCGGACACGCCGAAGAACGACACGAGCAGCCGCGCGGCGTTGTGCGACACCATCGCGACGCGCCCGCCGGCCGGCACGCCCAGCGCGTCGAGGTTGGCGGCCTGCGCGCGGGCCCGGCGCGCCACCTCGCGGTAGGTGAGCGAACCCCAGCTCGGCGCCGGCTGGTCCGGCTCGTCGACCACGGCGACGCGGTCCGGGTACACCGTTTCCGCGCGGTCGAGGAAGTCCCGGACACCCAGATCGAAGAACATCCCCCGATGATGACTCCTCACCGGGTGCCCGCACCAGTCCGATGTGGTTCGCTGGACCACGATGGACTTCGACACGGTGGCCGGCGAGCTCTACGGGGGCGACCTCGCGGAGTTCGTCAGCGCGCGCAACGCGGCGGCGAAGGCGGCGAAGGCCGAGGGAGACGCCGAGCTCGCGAAGCGGATCCAGCAGCTGCGCAAGCCGACCACGGCCGCGGCGATCGTCAACGGCCTGGCCCGGGACGATTCCGATCAGCTGCGTGAACTCGCCGAGCTCGGTGCCGAACTGAGGGATGCGCACACCCGCCTGGCCGGCGACGAGCTGCGCGCGCTGACCCGGCGCCGCGGCGAGCTGGTGCGGCGGATCCTCCACGAGCTGCCGTCGATGAGCGACACCGTCTCCCGCGAGGTGGAGTCGACCTTGGAGGCCGTCGCGGCCGAGCCGGACACCGCCGCGCTGGCGCTCGCCGGGCGGCTGACGTCGGTTGCGCACCAGGACACCGACCAGTGGTTCAGCCTCGCCGCGAGCGTCCCGCCCGTCACCGGGAAGCGCCCGGCGAAGCTGGTGGACAAGGCCGAACCGGCCAAGCCGAAGCGCGACCACCGGCGTGAAGAAGAGGAGCGGGCCCGGGCGCGGGCGGAACGCGAGCGCCTGCGCAAGGAAGCCGCCGAGCGGGACAAGGAACGCGCGACCGCCGAGCGCGACCTGGTCCGCACCGAACGCGCGGCCGAGCAGGCCACCGCCCGCGTCGACGACCTGCGCGAGCGCCTGGCCGAAGCCGAGGAACGCGCCGAGCGGGCGACGGCGGAGTTCGAGACCGCGAAAGCGGCCTTCGACGAAGCCGACAAGGCCGCCACCGCCGCCCGGAAAGCCGCTGACGCCGCCCGCTGAGCGAGGCCCGATCTATGCGGTTGAGGGATGTCCGGCTGCCGGGCCGGTCGGTAACGTGCGATCGTGCCCCGTTCGATCATGCTCACCACGACCGGCGCCCGGACGGGCCGGAAGCACCGCGTTCCGTTGGGCGCCTTGGACATCGACGGCCGGCTGGTCGTCGTCGCCTCGGCGATGGGTGCGCCGAAACACCCGGCCTGGTACCACAACATCCGGCGCAACCCGCTGGTGCTGGTGGAAACGGGCACCGAGTCGTACGAGGCGATGGCGGCGCTCCCGCCGGACCGCGACCGGCTGTTCGCCGAGGTGCTCGAGCGGGAGCCGGGGTTCGCGGACTACCAGGCGCGAACGACCCGGATCCTGCCCGTCGTCGAGCTGCACCGGTTCGACACCGCGCGGCGCATGGGCGACTGGCTCGTCGAGATGCACGACTGGCTGCGCGGTGAGCTGAAGGAAATGCGCGCCGAGCTGGACTGCGGCATCCCGCGGCAGCTGCGCACGCGGTGCGCCGGCTTCTGCACGGCCCTCGGCCGGCACCACACCGGGGAGGCCACGAACATCTTCCCGCTGCTGGCCGAGCGGTTCCCGGCCCTCAAGCCCACGCTGGCGAAGCTCGACGAAGAGCACGTCGTCGTGGGCCGGCTGCAGGAGGAGATCGAGCGGCTCGCCGAGACGGAAACCGACCCGGCCCGGCTGCGCGCGGAGTTCGACCGGCTCCAGTCCGCATTGGACAGTCACTTCGCCTACGAGGAGCGCACGCTCGTCACCGCGCTGAACGTCCTGCTGCCCGCGCCCGGCTGATCAGAGCAGCACCTCGGCCAGCCGGCGCTGGTTCGCCAGCTCCACCTCGGGGGAGGGGCCGAGCACCTGCACCGCCACGTGGTCGGCGCCGGCGTCCACATGGGACAGCAGCCCCTTGGCGACGGTCTCCGGTGTCCCGTGCAGGACGAGGTCGTCGATCAGCTGGTCACTGCCGCCGGCGACGTCGGCCTCGGTGTACCCGTGGCGCAGCAGGTTGTTCACGTAGTTGCTGAGGCCGAGGTAGGGAGTCTGGACGTACGGCCGTCCGATGGCGCGCGCCGCCACGCTGTCCTCGTCCAGGACCACCTTGTGCTCCGGTGCCAGCAGCTTGCCCGCGCCCAGGATCGCCCGCGCGTGCCGGGTGTGCGCGACCGGCACGAGGTAGGGGTGTGCGCCCGCGGTGCGCTCGGCGGCCAGCTTCAGCACGCGGTCGCCGAGCGCGGCGAGCACCCGGGCCTCGGCCGGGACGCCGGCCGCGTCGAGCCGGTCGAGGTAGTCGACGATCTTGGCGTACGGGCTGCGGTACCCGGTGACCGACTCGGGGTGGCCGACGCCGATGCCGAGCAGCAAGCGCTTTCCGTACCGGCCCGCGAGCCGGTGGTAGGACTCGGCGAGCGTCTCCGGCTCGTCGACCCACACGTTGACGATCGCCGTCGCCACGGTGATCCGCTCGGTGGCGGCCAGGACGTCCTCGACGAGCGCGAGGTCGCCGACCGAGTCGCGGCCGGTGCCCAGCCAGACCGCGCCGTACCCCAGTGCGTCCGCCGCGATCGCCTGTTCCTTGCGGGCGACGTCGTCGCGGTGCGGGGCCAGGAACACGCCGAACCTGCTCGATACATTTGTCATATCGAGCAATGTAGCAAATGTAGCGCTCAGGGCGCCAGCCGGTGGAGCCACTCGCGCAGCATCTGGCGCTCGGTGGTGGTCAGGGCGTCCGTGTCGTCCTGGAGCGCGGTCGACAAAGCGACAGCCAGCGCGCTGACGGACGAGCTTTGGGCGGGCCGATCGGCGAGCAGCCCGGCCAGGACGGACTCCCTGACCTGCGCGGACATCGCCAGGTCCCGGCTTTCCTCGGGCTGGGCGATCAAGCTGAGCGTCACGCCGCTGTTCGCCGCCGCGAACTGCCGCGCGGCCTCCGCCGCGTCGACGCGCAGGCGGCCGTCGCGCGCCAACGGCGTGAAGAGCTCCAGCAGCATCGCTTCGGCGCTGGAGGTGAGGTTGCACGGGACGCCCGGCTCGATCTGGCCGTAGAGCAGCACGTAGAACGCCGGGTGCTCCAAGCCGTACTCGACGTGCCTGTCCCAGCCCGCGCGGATCCGCTCCACCGGGTCGCCGCCCGGTTCCGGTGCCTGGACGTACTGGGTGAAGCCGTAGTTGACGACCGCGTCGAGCAGGCCCTGCTTGCTGCCGAAGTGGTGGTACAGCGTGGGGGCCTGGACGCCGGCGCGCTCGCAGATCGCCCGCGTCGACACCGGCCCGTCGCCGGCTTCGTGCAGGAGCTGGCCGGCGGCCATGAGCAGGCGGTCGCGGGTACTGGTGGCGTTGCTCGATCGTCCGGCCATGTAGCAATTGTAACGACGGTCTGTAACGGGTCAGCGCAGGCGGAGCTGGACCCGCCGGAGCCCGGCGAAGGCGGCCAGCACGCCCCCGTCCGTCGTGGCGGCGGCCGGGCGGACCGACCGGTAGCCGTCCAGGAGAGCCTCCTTCAGCTCTTCGCGGTGGGGCAGGTGCGCGAGGGCGGCGCAGGCGACGGCGAGGTCGTAGGCGTAGTGCCCGTACCCGCAGTCGTCGAAGTCGATCACGTGCACGCGGCCGCGGTGCAGCAGGTAGTTCTCCTGGTGCAGGTCGCCGTGCACCAGGCCGAAGACGTCGGAGCCGTAGCCCAGCTCGGTCCGCACCGCGCGGACGCGGGCCACCGCCTTGCGGATCCGCTCGTCGCCGCCGGCCGCCGCGACGGCCCGGTCGACGACCGCCGCGGAGAAGCCGTCCACCTGAGTGCGGCCGAAGTCGGTCAGGTCGTCGACGCGGCGGCGGTCGAGGCCGTTCATCCGGGTGCCGTGCAGGTGCAGCCGCGCGGTGAACTCGCCGACGGCGTACAGCTGCGGCGCGCTGAGCCGCTCGTCGAGGAACCGGCCCTCGACCCAGTGGGTGAGCACGCAGGTGCGTGGTTCGGGTACGGCCGGGTCGGCGACCACGGTGATCAGGTCCCGCGCGCGCGTCGGCACCGGCTGCGGGACGACGAGGCCGGTCTCGCGGCGCAGCGTGGTCAGCCAGGCCATCTCGGCCCGGACCTGGGAGACGCCGGGGCCGTCCGGCCGCTGCACCCGCAGCACGTACCGGTGGCCGTCGGCGCCGTCGACGCGGAACGTCGTGTTGTGCCCGTGGGCCAGCGGGGTCAGGCGGGCCACCGGCACGGCGTAGGCCGTCAGCGCCGCTTCCGCGAGCCGTCGCAGGCGCCGGGTGCGGCCGGCGCGGTCGAGCTCGGCGAACGGCCGGGTGTTCGCCTGGAAGTCGGCCATCGCCCAGGTGCTCAGCTGATCGACCGTTCCGGCTCGCGCGAGTGGGAGACCAGCTCGATGGTCGGCGTCGTGTGCCGCCCGCCGCCGAGCCGCTCCACGCCGCGCAGTCCCTCGGCCAGCCGTTCGACCTCGGTGTCCGGCCGCACCCCGAAGCGCATGAACTGGCTGGTCATGCCGATCTTGTTGCCGCACTGGCGCACCAGCAGGTGGTGCTCGGTGAGCAGGTAGTCGCACAGCTCGGCGCCGTCGACCGACGCGGGCAGCTTGACGAGCAGGAAGTTCGCCTGCGACGGGAACACCGTCAGCTCCGGGAACTGCCCGAGCTGCGAATGCATCATGAACCGGTCGAGCGCGAGCTTCTTGAGGCTGTCCTCGTACTCCGCGCGGTGCTCGGCGAGCATGAAGATCACGGTCTCGGCGAGCGAGTTCAGGTTCCACTTCGGCAGCGCGGCCGACAGCTTGCGCGTCAACGCCGGGTTCGAGACCTGGTAGCCGAACCGGATGCCGTGCAGCCCGAAGTTCTTGCCGAGGCTCTTCAGCACGATCACGTTCGGCCGGACGACGGCTTCGGCGGCCACCGACGGGTTCCGCTCGACCTCGACGAAGTCGATGAAGGACTCGTCGATCACCACCAGGTCGAGGTCTTCGAGGGCGTCCATGAACCGGATCACCTCGCGGCGCGGCAGGTACCCGCCGTCGGGGTTGTTCGGGTTGCACAGCACCGCGACCCGGGAGCCGCGGCGCTTGATGAAGTCGATGTACTCGTCCACCCGCAGCTCGAAGCCGTCCGCTTCCTTGAGCAGGAACATGTCGACGCGCTTGCCGGTCTCCATCGGCTGGTCGGTCCAGCGGCCGAAGGTCGGGATCGGCACGGCGACGCTGGAATCGACCAGCAGCTGGTCGATCCAGGTGATCAGCTCGGTCGAGCCGTTGGCCGGTGAGATCGTCGACGGGTTGAGCCGCAGGACGCTCGCCAGCTGGGCGGTGATCGCGCCGGCGTCGCTCGGGTAGAACTTGAGGATCGTGCGGAGGTTGCGTTCGAGCTCGCCGAACATCTCGTCGGTCGGGAAGTACGGGTTGCAGGGGATGCAGAAGTCCGCGAGGTCGTCCGCGTGCTGGCCCATCGCCCTGGCCACGGAGAAGAACGACGGGCTGTGGGCCTTGTTCTGCTGGAAAAGGCCGTGGGGGGTCATACCGTGCCGCACGCGTGTTCTCCGTCCGCCGCTTTACCGGCCCCTTGCCTTCCCGTTGAGGACACGTACGAATCGGACGGCCGGTTCAATGCCGGACAACGCGTGGATTCCGGTGCCCGCCAGCACCGCCGCGGCCAGCGCGGACAGGAGCATGAGCGGCAACGGCGCGGACAGCGGGTCGATGCCGGTGAAGGACTCGACGCCGATCACGGCGGTGAGCACGGCGTCGGCGGCGACGGCGATCTTCACGACGCGCAGCCGGTGGGCTTCCGGGTGGGGCGTGAAGCGCAGGATCCAGGCCAATGCGGGCAGCACCAGGATCGCGTGCATGGCGACCGCGTGCAGCGGCTTGAGCGAGCCGGCGGTGGTGTAGGCCAGCTGCGGGTCGCCGCCGCGGGCCGCGACGACCCCGCGGCCGATCATCACCGCCCCGGTGGCCAGCGCGACCAGCAGCACGACCAGGCCGGCGCGGACGGCCAGGCGCAGGCTCGGCGCGGCCGGGCCGGGTTCCACGAGCGCGGCGGCGGTGAAGCCGATGACCGTCAGGACGAGCACGCCACCACCCGCGGCCAGTGTCATCGAAACGGTGCTGTCGAACGAGGTCTCGAAGTTGAAGTGCGACGGCACCCCGCGCCACGCCTGCATGCTGACCAGGGCGACCTCGGCGACGCTCGCCGCGGTGAACGCACCGAGCAGGAGGTTGCGCACCCCGGGGCGCACGGTGAGGAACGAGGTCGCCCAGGCGACCGAGGCGAGCGTCAGCCCGAACGAGAGGCCGAACGTGACGGCCTTGCGCATCGACAGCGGGCCCAGCCACGAGCCGCCGGTGGCGATGAGGACGAGAGCGTGCACGACGCCGCCGAGGAACAGCGCCGCGCCGACGGCGTAGGCGATCCGCTCGGCGCGGCGGCCGTCGTACCGGATGCGGGTCAGTGGGTTCATGCTGCCGAGTCTCGCTTGGCCGCCCGGTCGCCGCGTCGGCCCGGCGGCGACACCCCGACGTACGACGACGTGCGTACGGAAATCGGTGAGTGTGTCGAAAAAGGGTCGGTAAAGGAATTCCAATCTTCTTGACGGAATATTGACGGCGGACGTGCCGGGCGCCACTCGCCAGGCGGATGCGATGTCGGCAAAGGCGTTCTATCCTGCGAACATGTACATCGCATTGCTGACCTATACAGCGCCCGAAACAGAAGTCGACTACGCGCTTCCGGACCATTCGGACTGGGTGCGCAAACAATTCACGAAAGGACTCTTCCTGGTTTGCGGAAAGGGCAACGGCTCGGCCGACCACGTGATCCTGGTCCGCTCGGTGCTGCGCGGCAAGCTCGACGCCGTGCTGGCCAGTGACCCGTTCGTGGTCCAGCGGCTCGCCCGGTACGACGTCATCGAGTTCACCGCCACGCGCACCGCTCAGGAGCTGCTGGCGATCAACGAGGCCATCGCCTCCTGAGGAGCCGTCAAGTCGGGTGGCCCGGCGACGAAGCCCCGCCACCTGACGGCGAAGAACACTCACCCGCTGGTCGCTTATGATCGCGAAGGACGTCCAGCCAGGGAGAGTGCGATGAAAACCCCCGACCTCGTCTTCCGGGGCCGCCGGTTGAGCAGTGACCGCGCGCTGGTGCTGGCCGCGGTCGAGGCGCTCCCCGCGGCCCGCGCCGCTGTTGCCGACGGCGCCGATCTCGTGGGTTTCCCCGGTTCCGCGTCCCTCGTCGAGCAGGCGCGTCAGAGTTTTCCCGGCCTCGTCATCGGGGTCCACGCCGCGGACCCGTCGGTCGCCGCGGCCTGCTGCGAAGCGGGCGCCGACCTGATCCTGACGCGCGCGGACCTGGCCGAGGTCGCGGCCCGGTACGACGCCGGTTACGCCGCCCCTGCTGTTCCCGCTGTGCCTGGTCTGTCCGTTGTGCTGGACATCGGGGAGTTCCACGCGCCGCTGCCTTCCGCGGACGTGCCCGTGCTGGCTTCGGTGCCCGGCGACGGAACACCCGCGGGGCTGGCGCTGGCGGCCCTCGCGGCCTCGGCGGGGGTGGCGATCATCCGCACGAAGCACGTCCGCCAGGTGCGTCACGTGGCGGAGATGGCGGCGAGCATCGCGGGCACCCGCCCGCCGGCGAAGGCGGTCCGATGGGAGTGATCCGCCAGATCTGGCCGTCCCCGCGCGACCTGGCCGAGGGCGATCTCGAGCAGCTGTACCGCTACCCGGCGAACCCTCGCTGGCTGGCGGTGAACTTCGTGTCGAGCACGGACGGTGCGATCGCGGTCGAGGGCCGGTCCGGGGCGCTGTCGACCCCGGCGGACCGGGTGGTCTACCGCCTCGGCAACGACCTGGCCGACGTGGTTCTGGTGGGCGCGGGGACGGCGATGGCGGAGGGCTTCGAGGGAATGCGCCCCGACGCCGCCACGGCGGACCGCCGCCGCCGGTTCGGCCTGGCCCCGATCGCCCCGGTGGCGGTGGTGACCACGGGCCGTTCCCTGCCGCCGGACGCCCCGGTGATCACGAAGGCGGCGGTGCCGACGCTGGTCTTCACCTCCTCGGCGGCGCCGGTCGCGTTGCGCGACGCCTGGACGGCTCACGGCGCCAGGGTGTTCGTGGTGGGGGAGCAGGAGGTTTCGGCCTCGCGGGTGGTGTCGACCCTGGTGGCGGAAGGCTTGGGCCGCATCGATTGTGAAGGCGGGCCCCGGTTGTTCGGGTCGTTGATCGAGGCGGGGCTGGTCGACGAGTTCCGGTTGACGGTGGCGCCGTTCCTGGTGGCGGGGACGGCGAGCCGGGCGTCCGTCGGGGTGCCGGTCGACCCGGCGGAGCTGGAGCTGGCGTCGGTGCTCACGGACGGCGCCAGCGTGCTGCTGCGGTACCTCGCACCGCGGTAGTTTTGTCGATGCCCTGGGGGGCAACGGAAACTGCTGTCAGGCCCGCTCTTGAGTTCACCCGTTCCAGCGATGACGTTCGCACACGTGTTCGGATAAAGTCGAAGACATGACCGCGAACCGAAGACCCCGGCAGCACCGCGATCCGTTGCTGCACAAGCGAAATGTCCTACCGATCGAGCAGTCGCCGGAAATGGTCCGGCAGCAACAGTTCCCGCGCCTCCGCCCGCGTCAGCCACGCGAAGTCGTCGTGCTCCTCGGGGTTGAGCGTGACTTCGCGGGCGCCCTCTTCTTCCACCGTGTAAACGAAAGCGTGGATGCGCAAGGCCCGCCCCGCCACATCCGGCCACGCGTCGCGCGCGAGCTCGCCGGTGACGCGGACAGTCAGCCCGGTCTCCTCCGCCGCTTCGCGCGTCGCTGTGTCTTCGAGGCGCTCGCCTGGTTCTGCCGTGCCGCCGGGCAATTCCCACCGGCCCGCGAGGAAGACGCCGGGCCCGCGGCGGAGGAACAGCACCCGGTCGCCGCGGGCGATCCAGCAGTAGGCCAGGTGCTTGTGCGCGATCTCCGTCATGCGCGCGATTCTCGCTCAGTTGGTCTTCGACGTCGGCAGGTGGGCGCCGAGGTACCCGACGTAGACGATGCCCGTGCCGTCGGTGTCGTCGAGGAAGTGCAGGCGCGGGGCCGGGGATTTGAAGCGCTCCAAGGCGATGTGGGCGCCGAAGTAGTCGCGGCCGGCGGGGTTCGTCCGGGGATCGACGCGGAACGTGCGGGCCTGGCGGAGCCGTTCGTTCGTCGTCACCGTGTCCGACTCGGCCAGGGCGATGATGTTCGCGCTGATCAGCGAACCCGGCTGGCCAGTGCGGGCGAAGGCGAGCACGTCCGACAGTTCGGGGCCCGGATCCTGGCCTGCGCCGAGCAGGGACGTCCGGGCGCCCGCGTAGGCGTCGAGGGTGCGGAGGGCGTCCCACGCCTTGCGGCGCCAGGCGGCGGCTTTGGGGTGGTGGTCGAGGATCGCCGCCGGCGCCGGTTCGGCCGTGATGGCGAGGTGCTTGAGCGAAGCGCTCGCGGCGCCGATCAGCTCGGCGAAGCTGGGAAAGTCCTCCGGCGGGCGTTCGGCGGCGGCGACCTCGTCGTCGGCGTCGTGGTGGCGTGCGAGCCGGCCGGCCAGCAGGCCGTTGACGCGTCTGAGTTCGTCGCGCTCGGTCTCCGTCTCCTCGAACGCCCGCGCGTAGTCGTCCACCTCCGCCTGCAGCTGCGCGAGCTGGTCGCGCAGGCAGGCGACGTCGGTGGCGCAGGCGTCCTCGAGGCGGCGGCGGAGCGTCTTCACCTCGCAGGCGTGCCGGTCTCGTTCTTCGGCGTGGGCTTTGGCTTTCTTCCGCAGGATCGTGATCACGCCCCGCGCCTCGGCCAGCTCCCGCTCGGCGCGGCCGAGCTTCTCGACCAGTTCGGCGTCGGGCTCGCGGTCCGGCGAGGCGAACGGATCGGCCTCGTACCAAGCCCGCACGCTCGGCACGTCCGCCCACTCCTCGGGCAGGGGCGTCCGGCCGCGGGTCTGGATGAGCCGGGTGATCGCACCCTCCAGAGCCTCGCCGGACACCGGGCTCTCACTGAAGACGAAGTCCGGCAGCTGGTCGCACGGCGGCACGTAGAGCCGAGCGCCCTGCGGCAGCGCGCACCCGAGCGGCAGGTGCCGGTTGAGGGTGTGGCGGAACCGATCGTCGACGTCGAAGACGTTGACCAGCCCGGGCCACCCCTCCACCGGAACCGTCGGCGGCTCGGTGAGCACCAGCACGGCCGAAGAGCGCCAGGGCGCCGCCAGCGCCTCACCGAGCAGGTCGGCGAGGTGATCGCATTCCTTGCGCGACCACCCGCGCATCGCCAGCACCGGCGTCTCGATCGGGATTTCGTCGCTGCCGCTGGCGCCCAGCTCCTCCAACCCGATCCGCCAGGCGGGAGCGTCATGGCAGCTGCGCCAGGGCCGCGTGCACGCCGCGCTCAGCAACCAGGTAACCCGATCCTCGCCGGCGCGGTAGCAGAGCGAAAGCAATACCTGAACGGAGTAGCGGCCTTCGCCGCCCTCGTACGCGAACTGGAGATCGCACCGCCGCGAACCACCGTCATCGGACGACCCGAGATCGATCACCGTGTAGTCGTCCTGCTGCCGCTGGCGGCTGATCAGCCTGCTGCGCAAGGCGTCCAGGGGGCGTTTCCCCTCGGTGGGGACCAGTCCGTGGTGCCAGATCCGGTGCACCCCCACAGGACTCAACTCCGTTCGCCGGAAACAGGACCTCCGCCGAACATAGCGGATCCTGTGACCAACCGAACGCGGGGCGTCACCCCACCCCCACCGGCGCCACTTACCACGCTCCAGAACCGCCAGCGCCGACCCGCGTGCCCCGCTCCAGCGCCGCCGACCCCGGCCCGCCCCGCTGACGGCCCGCGCCCAGCGCCGCCGGCGCCGCTCGTCCGCACCGCCAGCATCCACCCACCCACCGGCAGCCCGCGCCGCGCCCAGCGCCGCCGACCCGGCCCGCCCGCTGAAGGCCTGCGCCGGGCTCCGCGCCCTCAGCGCCCGGCCCGCCCGTTGGTGGTCCGCGCTGGGCACGGGATGCCCTCCGCGCCTATCCGCCCGCTGGCGGCACGTGCCGCGCTCCCGTGCGGCCAGCGTCCGCCCGGTCTTTGCGGCCCACGCCGCACTCCCGTACCGCCAGCGTCCGGCCGCTCTCTGGCGACCCGCGTGGTGCTTCCATGCGGCCATTGCCGCTCTACCCCGCTGAGGACAGACGCGGTGCTTCGGGCTCGGCCGGTGCCCGCCCTCGCGGTCCCTCCGTGCCGCCAGCGTCGGCTCTCCCCGCTGATGACCCGCGCCGTGATTCCGCGTCACCGGCGCCCGCTCCGCTGATCACGCTCGCGGTGCTTTCCGTACCGACGGCGCCTACCCCGTCCCGCTGACCACCCGTGCGGCCTGTCCATGCCGTCCGCGGTCGCCTCGCCCCGCTGAGGATTGCGTCTTGCCGTGCCGATGACGCCTGCCCACCTGCTGATGACCCGCCTGATGCCGTTGGGCACCCCCGGGGTCCGTGCCGGCAGCACTCGTCCGCTGCGTTGCGCGCGAGATCGACTGCCGCCGCGCGCTGCGGCCTGCCCACCCGCGACGGTCCGCCCGAATCGCGTGACACGTCAGGAACCGCGCCAGAACGAGGCCCTCGACCAGCGCCCGCGCCGGAGCCGACAACGTCGGCGACCGCTACAGCGTGAACCCGTCGTGGGCCGAGAACCCCGCCCGGTCCGGCCTCACCCCTCGCGCGTCCACAGGCAGAACGGGTGCCCGGCCGGGTCGAAGCACACTCGGACATCCTCCTGCGGCTGGAACTCCGCGACCACCGCGCCCGCCGCGGTCGCCGCCGCCGTTGCCTGCTCGAGGTCGTCGACCTCGATGTCCAGGTGCAGTTGCATCTGCTGGGCACCTTCGGCCGGCGGCCACACCGGCGGGATGTGCTCGGTCTCCAGCTGGAACGACAGGCCCGCGCTGCCGTCGTCCGGGCGGAGGGTCACCCACTCCGGCTCGTCCGTGCGGATCGGCCAGCCGAGGAGCTTCGAGTAGAACTCGGCGAGCGCGCGGGGTTCCGGCGTGCCGAGCACGGTGGAAGTCAGCTTCATGATCGGACTGGTACCCGCGCGGCCGCGTCTCTACCGCGTTCCGAAACACCGAGCGGCCGGAATACCTCGGCTTCTCGTGGGTTGGTTCCTGGCGCAGACGTCGAGATCACCGAGGGAGCCGCCATGTCGTCCGAGCACGTCCAGGGGACCGTCGCCGATGGGTTCGAGTCCGTCCGGGAGGAGTTCGCCGCCGTTGCGGCCGATCAAGGCGGTGACTACGCCGCGCAGCTCGTTGCGCACGTCGGCGGCGAACGGGTTGTCGACCTGTGGACTGGGCCCGCCATCACCGGTGACTCGCTGACCGGCGTCTTTTCCTCCACGAAGGGGGCCGCGCACCTGGTGGTCGCGCTGCTCGTGCAGGACGGCGTGCTCGACCTCGACCAGCGGGTCGCCCACTACTGGCCGGAGTTCGGCGCCGCCGGCAAGGACGGGATCACCCTGCGGGACCTGCTCGCGCACCGCGCCGGCGTCGTGGGCGCCGATGAGGGGTTCAGCGCCGAGGAGATCGCCGACGACCGCATCATCGCCGAGCGGCTCGCCCCGCAGCGGCCGTACTGGCGGCCCGGCACCGCGTTCGGCTACCACGCTCTCGTGATCGGCGCCCTGACCGGCGAGGTCGTCCGGCGCGTCACCGGCCGCAGCATCCAAGAACACTTCGAAGAGCGCGTCCGGAAGCCGTTCGGCCTGGACTTCTACCTGGGGCTGCCCGAGGACCTGGAGCCGCGCTTCCTGACCACGCAGCCGATGCTGCCGACGCCGGAGCAGCTGGCCGAGCTGGAGGCGAACGCGACCGGGCCGGACAGCATCACGGGCATCGCCTTCAACCGCAACCACCCGAAGGCGCCCGAACTCTGGGAACTGCCGAACCTCAAGCTGGTCCGGCAGCTGAGCCCGGCCTCGGTGGGCGGCGTCGCGTCGGCCCGTGGCCTGGCGGGCATGTACGCGGCGGTCATCAGCGGCCCGGAGCCGCTCCTGCGACCGGAGACCGCGGCCGAGTTCGCGCAGATCCATTCGATCGGGGACGACCTCGCGACGCGCAACCACAACGCGTTCGGCCTCGGCTTCGCGATCGTCTCGGACGACTACCCGGTGCTGGGGCAGGGCGCCTTCGGCCACAGCGGCGCGGCCGGCTCCCAAGCCTTCGCCGACCCCCGCAGCGGCCTCGCGTACGGCTACAACCGCCGCCGGTTCGCCTTCCCGGGTGGCGCGGCCCCGGAAAACGCTCGCCTGGTTCGCGCGGTCCACGCGGCAGCGACGGCCTAGCCGTCCACACGCGACAGTCCCGCCGGATCGTCCGGTCGTCACGTTCCGCATCCGGAGCAACACCGCTCGCCCACTGGCCGGAATGCACGTCTGTAGTGGACGTCGTTACAGACTTCACCCTTTAGGACGTTCCGGACGGGACATCAACGCTGCTCACGCGCTTCGGACTGACTTTCCGTAGCGAAAACTCTCCCGATCATTGCTCCGATGTGAAACTATTGGTCCGTTCGCGAGGAGAGGGCCTCGCGACAGGGGGACTCACCGTCACGGCAGCGTCCCCATGAAGATCCCCAGGGGAGAGGAGATCGACCATGTCGACGCCCACGGATGTCAAGCCGGAGGAAACGCCGGAGCCGGTCGAGAAGGCCGGCCCGGTGGTCCCGCACCCCGAACCCGACCAGTTCGGCTGGGTGCACATCGGTCACGACCACCTGAAGGAAGAGCCGGTCGTGACGCCGAACTGCGCACCTCCGTGCTACCAGAAGGTCAACTGAGCTTCACCAAGCTGTGACCGCCCGCCTGCCGATCTTTGACCGGTAGGCGGGCTCCGTTCTGCTTTCGCCTGTGCTGTCATAGGAGAGTGCCTGTGACAAAGCTGGACCCGTCCGAGACCATCGACAGGGTCCGCAAACTCCAGCAGACCGCTTCGGACGTCTCCTGCCTCGGGCGTTTCCACGAAGGTGTCCGCCTCCTCCGCAAGGGGATGGGCCTGCTGGACGCGATGTATCCGGTCGAACCCGAGCACCACACCGACTGGATGATCACGCGGATCCGGCTCTCCAGCACGCTCGTGGCACTCACGTCGGAGATCACCGGAGACTTCAAGGCCGGCCTGGCCGGGCTGAACGACGTCCGCCTGCTGATCAACGGGGTGGTCGACCCCGTCGTGCGCGCCGAGCTGAGTGCGGCGCTGGAGCACAACTACGGGGCCCGGCTGATGAGCGTCGGCCGGAACGAGGAGAGCCTGGCGTACTTCGCCGCGTCGATGGAGCACCGGCGCTACTGGCTCGACCACACTCCAGAACCCGAGCCCCGGATGGTCGGCCTGGTCCAGACCCTGGCCGCCACCGGGTGGGTCCACACGAAGCTGGGTAACGTCGCCCAGGCCCGCGAAGACCTCAACCGCGCGATCGAGCTCGCGGAGAAGTTCGAGCTGCGCGCCGACGCGGCGGACGGGCGCCGGTTCCTCGGCACCCTGGCCCTGCGGACCGGTGACGTGCCGGAGGCGCTGCGCCTGTACGAGGTCAGCGAGCGGTCGTACCGGGCGCTCGATCTCGACGTGCCGTCCCAGCTCCGGCTGGAACAGGCCGAGGCGCTGCTGGCCGCCGGCTTGGCCGGTGAGGCGGGCGAACACCTCGACGACCTGATGGCGACGATGCAGTCGCAGCCGAGCGTCACCCGCGAGCTGGCTTACATCGAGCTGCACCGCGCGGAGGCCGCGCTGATGGCGGACGAGCTCGACCTCGCCCGGCAGATGGCCGGGTCGGCCCGGCGCCGGATGCTCAAGGTGGGCTGCCAGACCTGCGTCGGGAACGCGAAGATCATCGGCTTGCAGGCGGACGTCCGGGAAGCACTGCGGTCCGGGGAGATCCCGGCGGCGCTGCCCCACCGGGCGATCCGGACCGCCGAGACGCTGCCGGTTCCGCGCCTGACCGAGCAGGCCGCCACCGCGCGGATGCTCGCCGTCCGGCTGGACATCCGGCGGGGGAACCTCAAGCGGGCCGTCGAGACCCTTCAGAAGGTTCCTCGGCCGGGCCAGCTGACCCCCATCGACTACCGGATGCTCCGGCGGCTGTGCCGGGCCGAGCTCGCCGTTGCCCAAGGGGACCGGGCGAAGGCGCTCACCGAGATCCGGTCCGGGCTGACCGAGCTCGATGCCGTCCGGGATCGGATGGGTGGGCTGGACCTCGTCTCCGGGACCGCTCTGCACGGGCAGGAGCTCGCCGATCTCGCCGTCAAGCTCGTGCTGGAGCGCAACGATGCGCGGCGGCTGTTCGTCTGGCTCGAACGGACGCGCGCCCAGACCTACCGCTACGAACCGCTCTCCGCCGGGACCGATCCGGAGCTCGCCGCGCGCGTGGCCGAGGTGCGGGGGCTCGGGCAGGCCATCCAGGAAGCCCAGCACGACGGGCACCCCATCGCCGGTCTGCGGGCGAAGTACAACGAACGGTTGCGGGAAGCCCAGCGGCTCGGCTGGCACACCGGGCGGTGGGGCCGGCCGCGGCCGGTGGCCGGGCTGGCCGAGGTCGTCGCGCGGCTCGGCGAGCGGGCCATGGTCAGCTTCGCCGCTTCCGGGGACGAGCTCGTCGCCGTCGTCATCGCCGGGGGCGAGTGCCGGCTCGTGCGGCTCGGGTCCGCCGAATCCGCCGCCGAATCCGCGCGCGTGCTCAACGTCGACCTCGACGCCCTGGCCCCCGACAACCTGCCCGAGCGGCTGGCCGAGGTCGTCATGACGTCGGCGCACAAGCAGGCCGACAAGCTCGACACGCAGCTCATCCAGCCCCTCGCCGACCTCATCGGCGACCGCGAACTGGTCGTCGTCCCGACCGGGCCGCTCTACGCCGTGCCGTGGGGAGTGCTGCCCGGGCTGCGGGGGCGGCCGACCGTCGTCGCGCCGTCGGCGACCGCCTGGCTCGCCGCCGAGCTGACGAAGTCCTCGCGGGCCCGCAAGATCGTGCTCGTGCGCGGACCCGGGCTGGCCGGCGCCCGCGGTGAGCTCGAGAAGCTCACCACGCACTACCGCACCGCGACGACGATGACCGGCGCCAAGGCCACCGTGAAGTCCGTGCTGCGCGCGATGGACGGCGCCAAGCTCGCGCACTTCGCCGCACACGGCGCCCACGAGCCGGAGAACGCGCTGTTCTCCCGGCTCGAACTCGCCGACGGTGCCCTCTTCGGCCACGAGATGGCCGGGTTGCGGCAGCCGCCGCGGCAGGTCGTGTTCGCCGCGTGCGAGCTCGCGATGAACCGGATCCGGCCCGGCGACGAGGCCCTCGGCTTCGCCAGCGCGCTGCTGGCCAGCGGCTCCCGGACGGTGATCGCGCCGCTGTCCCGCGTCGGCGACCTCGCCTCGGCCGCCGCGATGGACGACTACTACCGAGCGCTGGCCGTCCGGGAGAGCCCGGCGCTCGCGCTGGCCGACGCCATCGCCGTCGACCCGTTCCGGCGGCCCTTCGTCTGCCTGGGTGCCGGATAACGCGTCAGGTCAGCTGGGCCGGCGGCGACCACACCAGCCGCGGGTCGGTCTGGACGAAGCTGCCGAGCAGCTGGTCGATCCGGGTCAGCACGTCGAGGTCGAGCCGGACGCCTGCGGCCTTGGCGTTCTCCGTGACCTGCTCCGGCGTGCTCGCGCCGGCGACCGCCGCGGCGACCGTCTCGTGCTGCAACGTCCACGCCAGCGCGAGCTGGGCCATCGTCAGGCCGGCGTCGTCCGCGACGCCGCGCAGGAGCTCCACGCGCTCCAGCAGCTCCGGCATCAGCAACGGCCGCGCGTACGACGGCCCGGCCCCGCGTGAGCCCGCCGGGATCCGCCCGTTCCGGTACTTGCCGGTCAGCACGCCCTGCGCGAGCGGCACCGAAGCGAACTGCCCGACGCCGATCCGTGCGCCCACCGGCATCACCTGGGCCTCGGGCACCCGCCACAGCATCGAGTAGTGCGGCTGGTTGGCGATCAACGGCACGTCGTACCGCGTGGCGGCTTCGTGGGCCTGGAGCAGCTGCTCGGCGGTCCATTCCGACGTGCCCACGTAGCGGATCTTCCCCTGCCGCACCAGGTCCGACAGCGCGAGGAACGTCTCGGCGACCGGCGTGCGGTAGTCGAAGCGCAGCAGCTGGTAGACGTCGACGTAGTCGGTGCGCAGCCGCCGCAGCGAGCCCTCCAGGGACGCGATCACGTGCTTGCGGCTCAACCCCGCGTCGTTGGGGCCCGGCCCTTCCGGCCAGAACACGCCGGTGCACAGCACCAGGTCTTCGCGGCGCACCCCGGCGAACGCCGCCCCGAATGCGGCTTCGGCGGCGCCGCCGTCCCAGGCCGCCGCGGTGTGGAACGTCGTGATGCCCGCGTCCAGCGCCGCCGCGACGCAGCCGGGCGCGCTGTGCGTCAGCCAGTTGCCGTAGGCGATCTCGCTGACGGCGAGCCCGCTCGCGCCGACCCTGCGGTACTCCACGTCAGCCTCCCACGGCCATCTCGTCGATCCACGCGTCGACCGCGCCGGCCTTGCGCGCGAAGGACTCCCGCACCGATTCGTGCGGCAGGATCAGGAATTCCTCCTCGCCGAGGCCGCGCACGACCGCCTCGGCGACGTCTTCGGGGTCGATCAGCGGGGCCGCCGCGGCGATGGCCAGCGCGGCCGGGTGGCCGGCGGCGATACCGGGCTCGAGCAGCGCCGTCCGGACGCCGAGCGGGCACAGCGCGCTGACCCGCACCCCGCGCGGCCGGTAGGTGATCGCCAGCCACTCGGCGAGGCCGACGGCCGCGTGCTTGGTCACCGAGTAGGGCGCGTCACCCGGGATGCCGAGCAGACCGGCGCCCGACGCAGTGATCAGCAGATACCCTTCGCCGCGGGCCAGCATCGCGGGCAGCACCACCTGCGCGGCGTGGACGTGCTGCATGACGTTGATCTCCCACGACCGCTGCCACTGCTCGTCGGCCGCGTGCACGCCGGTGCCGAACGCGGCGCCCGCGTTGGCGCAGAACACGTCGAGGTGACCGAACTCCGCCCGGGCCGTCGCGACCAGCGCCTTCAGGTCCTGTTTGGACGTAGCGTCGGCGGCCACCCCGACGGCCCGGCCGCCCGCGGCGGTGATCTCGGCCGCCACCCGGGCGGCGCCGGCGGCGTCCACGTCGGACACGACCACCCCGGCCGCGCCTTCTGCGGCGAAGCGGCGGGCCATGGCGGCCCCGATTCCGTGTGCCGCGCCGGTCAGCGCGACCACGCGTCCAGTCAGTTCCACGCGAGCTCCAGATATTTCAGCTTCGAATTGTCACGTGCGTGCGGGAAATGTATTTCCGGGTTGCGATGCGGGTGATAAAAGTGCTGCTCAGGGCCATGATCCTGCCTTGTTCCACGGTTTTGCACGTTAGCACGAGTATTGCGTTTCCGGTGCCTCGTGCGTTATTCCTGAAGATCGCAACGCCCCGCGCACAGGAGGTCCGCCGATGGCCGAGCTCGTCCCGCCGTCGCACGCTCGTCGGCTGCGGTGCCTGGGAGTCGGCGATCCCGACGTGGTCGCCGCGGTCGCGCGCGGCGGCGGCCTCGGCGTCCTCGACGGCGCCGATCCCGCGGACCTGCGGCTGGTCGCGGCCCGGGTCCGGGTGCCGTACGCGGTGCGGACGGACGGCCCGGTGCCCGCGGGTGCGGCCTTCGCCGTCCGCACGAAAGCGCCGTGGACCGGGGCACTCGCCGAGGTCGCGGACGTCGCCACGGCCGCCGAAGCCGTTCGCGGCGGCGCGCTGGGACTCGTCGCCCGAGGTGGTGACCTGAGTGACTTCGTTCTGCTGCAACAGCTCCTGAACACCTTCGACGTCCCGGTCTGGGGCCGCGTGGCCGGGCCTCGGACGGCGGTGGGTGCGCTCGCCGGAGGCGCGGCGGGCGTCGTCGTCGAATCCACTGTGGACGTCGGACGGATCGTCGGCGCGAAGGTGCCCGCGGCCGGGTTCGGCACGCGGCTGTGCGCGACCCTGGGCAGTGCGCTACCGGTCGTGCAGGGCCCGATGACGCGGGTGAGCGACCAGCCGGGCTTCGCGGCCGCGGTCGCCGACGCGGGCGGGTTCCCGTTCGTCGCGGTGGCCACGGCGAACGGCACGCGCACCACCGAGCTGCTCGCCCGGACCGCCGAGCGCCTCGGCGACCGGCCGTGGGGCGCGGGCATCCTCGGCTTCGTCCCCGACGACCTGCGCGTCGCCCAGCTCGCCGCGATCCGCGCGGCGCGGCCGCGGTGCGTGCTGGTCGCGGGCGGGAAACCGGGGCAGGCCAAAGCCCTGGAAGCCGAGGGGATCGCGACGTTCCTGCACGTGCCCTCGCCGGTCCTGCTCCGCCAGTACCTCGACGCCGGGATCCGCCGGTTCGTCTTCGAGGGCGCCGAGTGCGGCGGGCACGTCGGCCCGAAGGCGAGTTTCGAGCTGTGGGAGGAGCAACTGGCCGTCCTCGGCGCCGCGAAGGACGTCGAGGTGCTCTTCGCGGGCGGGATCCACGACGCCCGTTCGGCCGCCATGGTCGCCGCGATGGCCGAGCCGCTCGACGCCGCCGGCGTCCTGATGGGCACCGCCTACCTGTTCACCGAAGAAGCCGTAGCGCACGGCGCGATCACCGGCCTGTTCCAGGACCGCGCGCTCGCCGCGGACACGACCGTCACGCTGGAAACCGCGCCGGGCCACCGCACGCGCTGCCTGCCCAGCCCGTACACGGCGGAATTCGCGCAGGTCAAGGCCGGTCTGGGGGACACGCCCGAAGCGTGGCAACGACTGGAGGAGCTGAACACCGGACGGCTGCGCGTCGCCAGCAAGGGCGTCCGCCGCGACGGCGAGGCCCTGGACACGGCCACCCAGCTGGCCGAGGGGATGTTCATGGCGGGCGAGGTGGCCGTCCTGCGCGACCGCCGGACGACCATCGCCGAGCTGCACCGCGAGGTCACCGCCGAGAAGGCGTTCGTCCGCCCGGAAGAACCGGTGCCGGACTCCGGTGACCTCGCGATCATCGGCATGGCCTGCACCTTCCCCGGCGCGCCCGACCTGCCGGCGTTCTGGTCGGCCATCCTCCGCGGCGACGACGCCGTCACCGAGGTCCCCCGCGAGCGCTGGGACCCGGGCGTCTACTTCGGACAGTCGACGTCGAAGTGGGGCGGCTTCCTGCCCCCGCTGGACGTCGACCCCCTGGAGTTCGGCATCCCGCCGTCGGCGATGGGCAGCATCGACCCGGCGCAGCTGGTGTCCCTGGAGACGGCGCGCCGCGCGCTGGCCGACGCCGGCTACGCGAACCGGGACTTCGACCGCGAGCACACGAGCGTGGTGTTCGGCGCGGAGGCCGGCGGCGACCTGGCGAACGCGGGCACCCTGCGGTCCCTGCTCGACGGCTACCTCGACGAAGTGCCACCCGAGCTGCTCGCCCAGCTGCCCGAGCCGACCGAGGACACGTTCCCGGGCACGCTCGCCAACGTCATCTCCGGCCGGATCGCGAACCGCCTCGACCTCGGCGGCGCGAACTACACGGTGGACGCGGCGTGCGGCTCGTCGCTGGCCGCGCTCGACCTCGCGGTGAAGGAACTGCGCGCGGGCACGAGCTCGCTCGTCCTGTGCGGTGCGGTCGACCTGCACAACGGCATCCACGACTACCTGATGTTCACGTCGGCCGGCGCGCTGTCCCCGACGGGCCGCTGCCGTCCGTTCGACGCGGCGGCCGACGGCATCGCGCTGGGTGAGGGCGTGGCGTGCCTGGTGCTGAAGCGCCGGTCCGACGCCGAGCGCGACGGCGACCGGATCTACGCGCTGGTCAAGGGCGTCGGCGCGGCCAGCGACGGCAAGGCGCTCGGCTTGACGGCGCCGCGGCCGGAGGGGCAGCGCCGGGCGCTGGAGCGGGCGTACCGGGACGCGGGAGTGTCCCCTGTGGACGTGGGGCTGGTCGAGGCCCACGGCACGGGAACGGTGGTGGGCGACGCCACCGAGCTGCGCACGCTGACGGCGTTCTTCGCGGAGGCGGGCGCGGAAGCGGGTTCGTGCGTGCTGGGGTCGGTGAAGAGCCAGATCGGCCACACGAAGTGCGCGGCGGGCTTGGCGGGGCTGATCAAGGCGGCGCTGGCGCTGTGGCACGAGGTGGTCCCGCCGACGTTGCAGCTGACCAGGCCGAACGACGCCTGGGACCCGGCGGCGAGCCCGTTCACGTTCACGACGGCGGCCCGGCCGTGGGCGCACCCGGCCCGGCTGGCGGGGGTGAGCGCGTTCGGCTTCGGGGGGACGAACTTCCACGCCGTCCTGGGGGCGGCGCCGGTGGCTCCGGATCGCCGGCACGGCTTGCGGGACTGGGCACCGGCGGCCGAGAAGGCGTTGGCCGAGTTGGAACGCGCGGTGGCGCGGCGGCGCGACGCGGCCGGCGATCCCGGCAAGATCGCCTTTCTCTTCCCCGGCCAGGGCAGCCAGCGCACCGGCATGCTCGCCGAGCTCTTCGTCCACTTCCCCGAGCTCGCCGAACTCCTCCGCCTCGCGCCCGACGTCGCCGCGACGGCCTTCCCGCCCCGAGCCTTCACCGCCGAGGCCGCCGACGCTCGAGAAAGCGCCCTCACCGACACCCGGGTCGCGCAGCCCGCGCTCGGGCTCGTCGAAACCGCCGTCGTGAAGCTTCTCGGCCAGCTCGACGTCCATCCCGACTTCCTGGCCGGGCACAGCTACGGCGAACTCGTCGCCCTCTCCGTCGCCGGGGCCTTCGACACCGCGACCCTCCTGCGCCTCAGCCGGGCCCGTGCGCAAGCCATCGCCCAGGTCGCCCGGCCCGGGACGATGGCCGCCGTCAAGGCGAACCGCGACGCGCTCACGGCCACGCTGATCGGCCCGGACGTCGTCGTCGCCAACCACAACGCGCCCGAGCAGGCCGTCCTCTCCGGACCCGTCGCCGCGGTCGAACGGGCCATCCGGCGGCTCGAGGAGGTCGGCGTCTCCGCCCAGCGGATCCCCGTCGCCTGTGCCTTCCACAGTCCGCTGGTCGCCGGTGCGGGCGAGGTTTTCGCCCGGGCACTGAGCGAAGCGGCGATCGGGACTCCGCGGAAGCCCGTGTGGGCCAACCGGACCGCCCAGCCGTACCAAGACGACGTGCGCGGTGAACTGGCCGCGCAGATCGGTGCCCCCGTGCGGTTCCTCGACCAGATCGAGGCCATGTACGCGGCCGGGGCGCGCATCTTCGTCGAAGCCGGGCCTGGGCGGGTCCTGACGCGGCTGGTCAAGGACATCCTCGGCGACCGGCCGCACACCGTCGTCGCCTGCGGGCCCGACCTCACCGGCTTCCTGGCCGCGCTCACCGCACTGGCCGAAGCCGGGGTCGACATCCGGACCGAACGGCTGGCCAGGCCGAAGCCCCCCGAACCGTCCCCGACCGCCTGGGCCGTGGACGGGCGGTCCGTCCGCGCGCCCGGCTCCGCCGTCCCCGCCCTGCCCCCGGCCCGACGAATCCGGAGTACCGCCATGACCCAGCCCGCGCCCGGCCGCGACCAGGCGATCGTGGACTTCCTGCGCACCACCCGTGAGCTCGTCGCCGCCCAGCGGGAAGTCATGCTCGGCTACCTCGGCAGCGCACCCGCGCCCGGGCCGGTGCCCGCCCCGGTGCCGGTGGTGCTCGAGGAGCCGCGGATCGAAGAGCCGCAGCCAGAACCCGAAGTCCCGGCCGACGTCCTCGGCACGGTGATCGGCGTGATCAGCGAGCGCACCGGCTACCCGGCCGAGATGATCGCCGGTGACCTCGACCTCGAAGCCGACCTCTCGATCGACTCGATCAAGCGGACCGAAATCGCCGGCACGCTGCTGTCGCGCCTCGGTCTGCCCGCCGACGACCGCACCGACCAGCTCAGCCGCGACCGCACGGCGGACGCGCTGACGGCACACCTGGAAAGCTGGCTGAACCCCACACCGGCCACGGAAGCGCCCACCCGGTACCGGCTCGAGCGGGTGCCGGTGCCGCTCGACCCGGATCCCGGGCGGTTGCGCGGGAAGACCGTGGCCGCGCCGGACGACGCCGTGCGGGCCGCTTTCGCCGCGGCCGGGGCGGAGGTCGTCACCGGGGACGCGGACCTCACCGTGCTGTTCGCCCGCGACCTCACCGAGGTGTTCACCCGGCTCAAGGCGCTGCGCGGGGACGTTTTCGTGGCGGCGGAGCCGGACACGGTCCCCGGGCTGAGGGGCCTGGTCCGGTCGGCCGCGCTGGAACGCGAGGGGGTCACGCGGCTCGTCGAGGTCACGCAGGACGTGGCGAAAACGCTGGTGGACGAGGCCCTCAGCGACGGTCCCGCGGTCGTCGGGCACGACAACGCCGGCCGGTTCACCGTCGAGCCGCGGCCGGCGGACCTGCCGTCGATCGCCTACTCCGGCGCCGGTCCGGTCAGCGGCGAACTCGCCGCGCTGGGCCTGGGCCCGGACTCCGTCGTGCTGCTGATCGGCGGGGCCCGGGGGATCACCGCCCACGCGGCGGTCGCCTTCGCCGCCTCCGGGGCCCGGATCGAGCTGGCCGGGCGCACGCCGTGGCCCGGCGAACCGGACGACCTGCCCGCCGACCCGGCCGCGATGCGGGCGGTGCTCGCCGGCCGCGGGGGCTCGGTGGCCGGCATCGAACGCCGGGTGCGGACCGTGCTGGCCCAGCGCGAGATCGGGCGGACGCTCGACCAGATCCGCGCCGCCGGCGGTGTCCCGGCCTACCACGCGCTCGACGTCCGTGACGCGGACGCGGTCCACCGGCTGGTCAAGGACCTGGGTGGCCGGGTCGACGGCGTCGTCTTCGCCGCCGGGGTGATCGACGACAAGCTGATGGCGGACAAGGACGAATCATCGTTCCGGACCGTCTTCGACATCAAAGTGGACGGTGCACGCGCCCTGCTCGAAGCGCTCGAGGCCGAACCCGGGTTCGTCGCCTTCTTCGGCAGCATCGCCGCCGTGCTCGGCAACCGCGGCCAGACCGACTACGCCGCCGCGAACGACGCGCTGGAAACACTCGGGACGGCTTGGCCGGGACGCGCGGTGACCGTCCACTGGGGACCGTGGGCGCCGGAGCAGGACCACGGCGGCATGGTCTCGCCGGAGCTGGCCCGCGAGTACGAACGCCGGGACGTCGCCCTGCTCGACCCGGGGGATGCCACCGCGGCCCTGCTGCGCGAACTCGCCTACGGCACGGACCGTGCGGTGCTGTACACGGCGTCGCTGTGGTGACCCCGGTCGCGATCGTCGGCATGGGCGTGTTCCTGCCCGGCGCGTCCACAGTGGACCAATATTGGCGGAACCTCATTGACGGCACCGACGCCGTCACCGATGTCCCGCCGCACCGGCGGGACCCGGAGTTCCACGGCCGCGACGGCGCCGCGCCGGACCGCACCCACGGCCGGCGTGGCGGCTTCACCGCGGACACCCTCGACTTCGATCCGGTCGCCCACGGTGTCCCGCCGACGTCCCTCGACGGCACCGAGCCGGACCAGCTGACGGCGCTGGCCGTCGCCGTCGGCGCGGTCGCGGACGCCGGTGGCCTCGGCCGGCTCGGCGACCCCGAGCGGATCGGCGTCGTGCTCGGCCGCGGCGGCTACCTCTCGCCCGGGTTGCAGGGCTTCGACCAGCGCGTCCGCACCGTCCGGCAGATCACCCGCACGGTCGGCGAGCTGATGCCGTCGGCCGGTCCGGCCGTCCTCGAACGGTTGCGGACGGCGCTGCTGGAACCGCTCGGCGAGTTCCGGCCCGAGACCGCCGCCGGGCTGGTGCCGAACCTCGCCGCCGCGCGGGTGGCGAACCGGCTGGACCTCGGCGGCCCGGCGTACACCGTCGACGCCGCCTGCGCGTCTTCGCTGGTCGCCGTCGACCAGGCGATCGGCGAGCTGGCCCGCGGCCGCTGTGACGTCGTGCTCGCCGGTGGCGCGCACCAGACGCAGGACGACACGCTGTGGTCGCTGTTCACCCAGCTCGGCGCGCTGTCGCCGAGCCAGCGGATCAGCCCGCTGTCCCGCGACGCGGACGGCATGCTCATCGGTGAGGGCACCGCGATCGTCGTGCTCAAGCGGCTGGCCGACGCCCGCCGCGACGGCGACCGCGTGTACGCCGTGATCCGCGGCTGCGGCACGTCGAGCGACGGGCGGGGCGCGAGCCTGCTCAGCCCGTCCGTCGCCGGCCAGACCCTCGCCCTGCGCCGCGCCTGGGCGGGCCGCGATCCCGCGGAAATCGGCCTGCTGGAAGCGCACGGCACCGCGACCCCCGCCGGGGACGCCGCCGAGCTGACCACGGTCGCCGATGTCTTCGGCCCGGCGGCCGGGCCCCGCGCGGTGATCGGCTCGGTGAAGTCGATGATCGGGCACACGCTGCCGACCGCCGGGGTCGCCGGGCTGGTCAAGGTGGCCCTCGCCCTGCACCACGGCGTCCTGCCGCCGACGCTGCACTGCGCCGACCCGAACCCGCTGCTCGACAAGACCCGGTTCCGGGTGCTGGCCGAGGCCGAGCCGTGGGGCGCGCTGCCGCGGGTGGCCGCGGTCAACGCGTTCGGCTTCGGCGGCGTGAACGCCCACGTCGTGCTCGAAGCCGGGGATCCGGCCCCGAAGCGGCGGGTGCGGGTCGACGAACCGGAACGTGTGCTGCGCCTGGCCGCGCGGACGCCGGAGGAACTCCTGGACCAGCTCGACACGCCCGGTCCGGGGGACGGCCCGTGCCGGCTCGGGATCGTCGGCCCCGACGAGCGCAAGCGGGCCACGGCCCGGCGGGTGATCGCCAAGGTGGCGGCCGAGGGCCGGTCGTGGCACGGTGCCGGTGACGTCTGGTGCAGCGTCGATCCCCTGCTGCCCGGCGGGAAGACCGCGTTCGTCCACCCGGGACTGGAAGCGGGCGGCGAACCGCGGCTCGACGACGTGGCGAAGCACTTCGGACTCGACCGTCCCCCGTGGTCGACGGCGAGCGTGCTCGACCGCGCGGCGAGCGTGTCGGCGGCCGGGCTGCTGCTCGACGACGTTCTGCGGCGGCTGCGGATCCGGCCGGACGCGCTCGCCGGGCACAGCGTCGGGGAGTGGACGGCGATGCAGGCCGCCGGGATGTACACCGCGGCGCCGGACGCGGTGGCGCGCTACTGGCCGGACGGCTTCGAGCTGCCGGAGGCGGACTACCTCGTGCTGGGCGCCTCGGCGGCCCGCGTGGCCGAGCTGCTGCCCGCCGACCTGGTCGTCTCTCACGAAAACGCGGCGAGGCAGACGATCGTGTGCGGGCCGCCGGACGCCGTCGCGGACTTCGCGGCGACGTGCCGGGGCGCGGGGATCGTGGCCACGACCCTGCCGTTCCGCTCCGGGTTCCACACCCCGCTGATGGAACCGCACCTCGCGCCCTTCGCCCAGCTCGTCGCGGGCCTGGACCTGCGCGCGCCGGCGCTGCCGGTCTGGTCGGCGACGACCGCGCGGCCGTACCCGGCGGACCCGGCCGACGTCCGCCGGCTCTACCTGGACCACCTGCTGCGCCCGGTCCGGTTCCGGGAGCTGACCGAGGCGCTGCACGACGCCGGGTTCCGGGTGTTCGTGCCGGTCGGCGCCGGTCAGCTCGGCTCGTTCGTCGCCGACACGCTGGGCGAGCGGCGGCACCTGGTCGTCGCGGCCGCGTCCGGCACGCGGCCCGGACTCGCGCAGCTCCGGCGGCTCACCACCGCGTTGTGGACCGAGGGCGGCGACCCGGACTTCGCGGCGCTGGAACCGCGGCGGATCCGGCTCACCACCGGGAACTCCCTGCTTTCGCTGGGGAAGGCGGCGCGCGGCCTGCTGGACGAGCCGGGCCTGCCGGCCGGGGTGCCGGACCCGATCGTCGCCGAGTTCACCGCGCTGCTCACCGAAACCCGCCAGGCCGCGGCGGACGTCGTCGCGGCCGCCCGGCGCCGCGTCGAGTCCACTGTGGACGTGTCCTTGACGGCCATGCCGTACCTGCGTGACCACCGGTTCTTCCGGCAGCGCGACGGCTGGCCCGACGAGTCGGACTTCCGCCCGGTGGTCCCCGCGACGACCCTGGTCGACCTCGCCTGCCGGTCCGTCGAGCGCACCTGGCCGGGGGCGACGGCGGTCGCGGTGCGGGACGCGGTGTTCTCCCGCTGGCTCATCGCCGCCCCGGCACAGCAGGTGCCGCTGTCGATGAGCCGCGAGGGCGATCACGTGACCGTCGAAATCGGGCCGTACGCGCTGATGACCGTCGAACTGGGGACCTTCTCGCCACCGCCGTCACGGGCTGGGGTGCCCGGGCCGGAGACCGCGCCGCCGCTGTCCGCGGCCGAAATCTACGCGCGGCGCGAGATGTTCCACGGCCCCGCGTACCAGGGCCTGGCCCGGCTGATAGGCCTCGGCGAGCAGCACATCCGCGGCGAACTGGTCGTCCCGGACGCCCCCGGCGGGCTGCTCGACAACGTCGGCCAGCTGCTCGGCTGCTGGCTGATGGCCACCCGGGCCGACGACCTCCTGGCCTTCCCGCGCTCGATCGGCCGGCTGACCTGGCACGGCCCCGAACCGGCGCCCGGAACGCGGCTCGAGTGCCTGGTGCGGGTCCGGCTGCCCCGGCCGGACGTCCTCGAGATGGACGCCCAGCTGGTCGGCGACGGTGACGTTTTGGCGAGCATCGAAGGCTGGCGGGACGTCCGGTTCCCGTGCGACCGCGCCGCCCACCGCGTCTACGCGTTCCCGGCGGAGCACCTGCTGGCCGAACGGCGAGACGACGGCTCGGTGGCCGTCACCGACCGCTGGCCGACAGTCGCCGCGCGGGACATCTACGCCGGGATCTACCTCAGCGCGTCCGAACGCGCCGAGTTCGCCGCCGTCCCGCCGCGGCAGCAACGCGGCTGGCTGCTGCGGCGGATCGCCGTCAAGGACGCCGTCCGCGCCCGGCTCGGCGAACCCGTCTACCCGGCGGAAATCCGCGTCCACGACGACGGCACGGTGTCCGGACGGCACCGGGACCTGCCGCGCTTCGCCGTCCCGGTCGAGCTGGACGGCGACACCGCCATCGCCCACGTCAGGAGCACGAAATGACCATCGCGTCCACCACGTTCGACGTCGTCGCCGAGCTGCTCGCCGAGCTCGTCGGCGACACCGAAGTCCTCGGCGTCGAGATCACGCCCGACACGACGTTCCACGAGGACCTGCAGCTGGAGAGCATCGACCTGGTGACCTTCGCGAGCATTCTCGCCGAGCACTTCGGGCCGGCCGTCAACCTCGCCGAGTACCTGGCGGAGAAGGACCTCGACGACGTCATCGGCCTGACCGTCGGCGACATCGCCCGGTTCGTGGGGGAGCGCACGTGCCCACGATGACCGTCAACGGGCTGCGCACGAACGTGCAGCTCGTGCCCGCCGGCGGCACCGAAACCGTGGTGTTCCTGCACGGCATGGGCACCGACAGCCTGGCGAGCTTCTACCTGACCCTGGCCCCGCCGGTCGCGGCCGCCGGGATCGACGTGATCAGCTACGACCTGCGCGGGCACGGCAAGACCGAGCGGCCGGAGCGCGGCTACACGCTCGGGGACTTCGTCGCCGACCTCGACGACCTGCTGCGGCAGCTCGGCGTCGACCGGCCGGTGCACCTGGTGGGCAACAGCTTCGGCGGCACGCTGGCCTACAGCTACGCCGTCGCTTGCCCGTCCCGGGTCCGCAGCATCGTGTGCATCGAATCGGAGCCGGCGACCGAGGTGTGGGCGGAGAAGATGAGCGCGATCCTCGCGCACACCGTCCGGTTCCTGCAGGTGGAGGAGAGCTTCGACTGGATCGAGGCGAACTTCAGCGCCCACCACCGGCGGCTGGCGCGGATGGCGGCCGAGCGGATCACGTCGACGAAGATGGCCGAGGAGGTCCCGCTCGGGCCGTTGCTGACGTGGGAGCAGGTGGCGGCGATCGGCTGCCCGGTGCTGTCCATCCTGGGCAGTCACGGCTACCAGGCCGACGACCTCGAAGCCCTGACGTCGTTGCTGCCGAACGGCGAGCTGCACGTGTTCGAGGGGCAGGGGCATTCGGTGCTGGTGGAGCAGCACCGGGAGGTGCGCGAGCTGGTGCTTCGCTGGATCGGGCGGCACGCGGCGTGAGGTTCCTGCTGGTCGTGCCGCCGCTGGCCGGGCACGTGGCGCCGTTGCGCGGGGTCGCTGAGGTGCTCTCTTCGCGGGGCCATACCGTCGCTTGGTGCGGCCCCGAGCCTGCTCTGTCCACTTTGGTCTCCGGTACGGTTTTCCCGGCCGGGGACTCCCGGCCGTTTTCGTTGTCTCTACGGCCACCGGGGCTGCGTGGGTTCGCGGCGCTGAAGTACCTGTGGGAGTCATACCTGGTGCCGCTCGCGGACGCGATGGTGCCGGGCGTGGCTTCGGCGGTCTCGTCGTTCGCGCCGGACGTGGTCGTGGCGGACCAGCAGGCGATGGCGGGGGCGCTGGTGGCCGCGCGGTGCGGTCTGCCGTGGGCGACGTCGGCCTCGACGTCCACCGAGCTGGCCGACCCGCTGGGGTCGTTGCCGAAGATCGCGTCCTGGGTGTCCGAGCTGCAGGCCGGGCTGCGCGCTCGCCACGGGGTGCTGCTCGGCGACCTGCGGTTCTCGCCGCACCTGGTGCTGGCGTTCACGACCCGCGCCTTGGCCGGAGATCCCCGCTTGGCGGTGCCGGTGGCGTTCGTCGGGCCGGTGCTGCCTTCGCCGTCGGACGACTGGTCCTTCGTGGACTCACGTCCGCTGGTCGTGGTGACGTTGGGGACGTCGAACGCCTCGGCGGGGGCGCGGTTCCTGGCGGAGAGCGTGGACGCGCTGGCCGGGATGCCGTCGGTGCAGGGGCTGGTGGTGGATCCCGCCGGCTCGCTGATCAGCGGGAGCGTGTCGTTGGCCCGCCGGATCCCGCAGGTGGCGGTGTTCGCGAGGGCATCGGTGGTGGTCTGCCACGGCGGCCACAACACGGTGTGCGAAGCACTGGCGGCCGGGGTGCCGTTGGTGGTCGCCCCGATCCGCGACGACCAGTCGATGCTGGCCCAGCAGGTGGTCGCGGCTTCGGCGGGGGTGCGGCTGCGGTTCGATCGCGCGAAGGCGGCGGATATTGGGAAGGCGATCGAGTCGGCCCCGGAGTACGCGGAAGGGGCGGCGCGAATCCGCGAGTCGTTCGAGGCAGCCGGCGGCGCGGAAGCGGCGGCGACGCACCTGGAGTCGTTGGGTTGACCCCGCGGAGTCCCGGTCAGCGTCCGCGCATGACGGCGGCGGCCGCCCCGCGGGTGCGGACGCCGGTGCGGTCGAAGATGTGCTCCAGGTGCTTGCGCACGGTGGCCACCGAGATGTACAGCTCACGCGCGATTTCGGAGTTGCCCAGCCCGGCGTCCACGAGACGCAGAACCTGCTGTTCGCGGTTGGTCAGTTTCGGCAAGCCGGCCGGGTGGCGCCGGACGTCGTGGATCTCCCACAGGTGTGGACGCAGGAGCTGGAGGACGAGCCGATCGCGTTCGGTGAAGTCGTGGCCGGGCCCGCGCCACAGGGAGATCTTGCGGACGATGCCGGCCGGAGCGGGAATCGCGAGGTGCAGGCCGTACCGGAAACCCTCGGCACGGCGGTAGTCGGCGTAATGCCGAACTTCGCGCAACTGCGTCCAGGTGTAGAAGTCGGACCACCGGACCGGCGTCAGCCAATCCCCGGTGCGTTCGGGATACGTACACGGTTCGAAGCTGCGTAACGACTCCCAGTACTCGGTAACCTCTACGTCGCCCTCCGCGCCGAGTTCGAGTGTCCGGTCGCCACCTTCCCACCACTGGTCGCGCATCGGCAGCTCGTGCGGAAGGTCGAATTCGGGACAGGAGATGGCTTCGCAGGGGATGAGCAGCGCCAGCCGGTCGAGAAGCGCCCACGGCAGCCCGGCGGTCGGCTCATCGCGGCGGCCTTCTTCGACCACGGACATGAGCAGACGCAGGTCGGCTTCGGTCAGCAATTCACTCATCGGCCCGGATCGCCGTCCCATCCGGTTGCCGGATCGAGGACCAGGTGCGGCAGGACGAGCGCGACCGCCTTGGCGCGAGTGCGGACGCCGGTGCGATCGAAGATGTGCTCGATGTGCTTGCGCACGGTCCCGACCGAGACGAACAGCCGTCGCGCGATGGCGGCGTTGCTCAATCCTTCGGCGACGAGCCGGAGGACGTCCAGTTCTCGTGGAGTGAGCCGGGGGACGCCCGTGCGGCGTCGCCGGGCATGGAGGTGGATCTCGTGCAGGTGCGGTCTGAGCAACTGCAGGACGAGCCGGTCGCGCTCGTCGAAGTCGCGTCCGCCGTCCCGCCAGATCTGCATCCTCCTGGTGTGGCCGAAGGGGGCGGGCAGGGAAACGAGCAGGCTGAAGCGGTGGCCCTGACGGCCGTAGAGCTCCGCGTACATCGGAGCGCCTCGCAGTTCCCGGGTGGAGTAGAAGTCGGACCACAACGTGATGCTGGTGAGATCACCGGTGCGGTCGGGGTAGGCGCATGGCAGGAACGTCCTGCGCAGCTGCCAGAACCCGTCGTTCGACCGGCTGTCTCCCGCACCGTCGAACTCCAGCTGCCGTTCGCCGTCGGCGAGCGTCTGGAACACCGGCACCTGCCTGCCGGTGACGTCGAGTTCCTTGAAAACCAGTGAATCCCCCGGGACCAGCGCGAGCAGGGCCTCCAGCGCGGCCCACGGCATGGCGTCGGTGGGATCGTCGCGCATGCCTGCTTCCGCCACTTGCACCAGCGCGCGAAGATCACGCTCGGACAGATTCGTGGCCATCGGTGACCACCCCCTCGTCGAAAGCATCGTACGCTCCGGGGCCGGAAAAATACGCCTTGAGGCGAATATCTTCTTCACTCTGCTCGTCGCATCCTCGGACGGGGAACACGAGGAGGAGGCCATGTCGTCAATTGCCGAACTGGAAGTATCGGGTGACGAGGATCCCCGGACGGTGCTGGTCACCTGGATCCGGGCCAAACGCGGAAAATTGGAAACATACCTGGAGCGAGCCACGTCCCACCGGCGTCGGCTGCTCAACCTGAACGGCGTCACGGGAACGTTGGCCACGACCCTCACCGCGGCACCGGCCCTGGGCGGGAAGCCGGTCGCGGACTGGTTGACGGCGACCTTGGGGCTGTCGTCTCCGGCCTGGCGGCTGCTTTGCGCGGCCGCGATGTGCTGCTCGCTCACCGCCACGATCGCGACCCAGGCGCTGAAATCCCACTCCGTCGACGAGCGCGTCAGACGGGCGCAGGCTGCCCGAGCCGGCCTCGAGATGCTCGAAGTCGGTTTGTCCGCGCGAAAGATCGATTACGCGGAAGCGGTGGAAGAGTACTCCGGTTGCATCAAGGACACGAGCTTCGTCGGCGGTCTGTGATCACCGCCGGACGTGGAGTGGCAAGAGGTAAGAACTCCAGCGAAGAGAATCGAGGGAAATCATGGCTGAAGTTGCCGATTTTGTCGTCATCGACCGGAACGAAGTCGAGCAGTCGGTCGGCGGCAAGTGGAAGTCGCCGCCGTTCGCCACCGGAGCGAGGAACATCCTCAAGGCCGACGGTGTCGAGCGGAACAATGCTTGCATCACGCTCACCTTCAGCGTGCACAAGGACGCGCCGCACGGCTTCAGTGCCATCCGCATCATCGTGAACGATCACCCACTTCCGCAACTGGTGCAGGGCAAGGCTGACTCCTACAACACGATCGTGTCGGCGTTCCCCGCATCGCACCTGAAGAGCGGGGGCGGGAACGTGGTCGAACTGCACGCGCAGAACGAGAACCCGTTCGTGGTCCGGCACGTCATCGTTCAGTTCCGCCAGAACACCTAGCTGCGGGCGCGGAAGGTGCGGGCGGCCAGGAAGCTGCCCGCCACCGCGGCCACCGCGGCGATCACCAGGGCCGTCAACACCGACCAGCCGATCGGGCGGCCCAAAGCCAGCGCCCGCGTTGCGTCGATCGCGTACGTCAGCGGGTTCACCGCCGAAACCGCGCGGACCCACGCCGGCATCGTGTCCAGTGGCATGTACGCGCTCGACGAGAACATCAGCGGGAACATCACCACGAACGATGCCGCCTGCAGCGACTCCGCCTTGCGCAGCCACGTCGTGATCGCCACGAACACCCAGCTCAGGCACCAGCCGACCACCAGTGTCAGCGCCAACGCCAAGCCCAAACCGGCCACGCCGCCCGCCGGGCGGAAGCCCAGGAACGCCACGCTCGCGAGGGCCGTCACCACCAACTGAACGCCCAGCCGTGCCGAGTCCGCCAGCGTTCGGGCCACCAGGACCGAGAACAGCGAGATCGGCAGGCAGCGCAGGCGGCCGGTGAAGCCGCCGTAGATCTCCGCCAGGAGGCCCGCTCCCGAGCTCATCGCCGTCGTCATCGCGATGTTGACCAGCGTGGCCGGCACCAGGAAGTTCACGTAACCCTGGTACGCCGCGACGCCCGGCAGGGCGCCGACGCCGCTGAACACCTGGCTGAACAGCAACAGCAGCACGATCGGCTGCAGCAGGCCGAAGAAGACCAGCCGGCGGTCGCCGAACGCGGTGCGCAGCGATCGAACCGTCAGGACGCGGACCTGCGTCCAGAAGCCCGATTCCGGCCACGCCGCCGGATCGGCCAGCGCGGCGACGGCCGCGTGGTGGCGGGATTGCGTCACGATGCCGCCCGGTGCAGCGAAAGGTAGACGTCGTCGAGCGTCGGCTCGGTCACCGTCAGGTCGCGCAGGGGCGCGCCCGCCGCGTCGAGGGCGCGGACCACCACCGGGATGTCGCCCGGGCCGGACAGCGGCACCGTCAGCACCAGCCCGGCGCGGCCGGCCGCGAGACCGAGGCGCGTCAACGCGTCCGCCGCGCGCCGCAACGCCAGCTCGGTGCCGAACGTGCAGGTCGCGGTGCGGGTGCCGAGCCGGGCCTTCAGCTGCGCCGGCGTCCCCGACACCGTGATGTGCCCGAAGCCGAGGACGACGACGTGGTCGGCCAGCCGGTCCGCTTCCTCGAGGTACTGGGTGGTGAGCACGACCGTGGTGCCGCGCGCCGCGAGGCCCTCGACGATCGACCACAGCCCGGCCCGGCTCACCGGGTCCAGCCCGGTGGTCGGCTCGTCGAGGAAGAGCACCTGCGGCGCGCCGACCAGGCCCGCGGCCAGGTCCAGCCGGCGCCGCATCCCGCCGGAATACGTCCCGGCCGGGCGGTCGGCCGCGTCTTCGAGGCCGAAGGCGGCGATCAGTTCGGTGGCGCGCGCGAGCGCCTGCCGCGGTTTCGCGCCCAGCAGCCGGGCGATCAGCACGAGGTTCCCGCGGCCGGACAGCGTGTCCTCGACCGCGGCGAACTGCCCGGTCACCCCGATCCGCCGCCGGACCGCGCGGCCGCGCTGCACGACGTCGTAGCCGCAGACGCGGGCCGTGCCGGCGCTCGGCCGGACGCGGGTGCTGAGGATGTCGATCAAGGTGGTCTTCCCGGCGCCGTTGTGGCCGAGGACCGCCAGCACCGCGCCGCGGGCGACGGTGAGGCTGATCCCGGCGAGCGCGGTGACTTCGCCGTACTGCTTCGCGAGGTCCGTCACGGCGATGACCGGCTGGGGCATGGCCGCTCCTTTCCTGCCTCGCAAAAGGTATCGGGACCGGACCGTCGCGATCAAGAACTCCGCCGCCATTCGCCGGGCACGTGACAATTTTCGCGGAATCGGATCGCACCTGCGTGACAAAGGCTGACCTGCGTGACCCTTCCGGACACAGGCGATCCCTCGCGCGTGACAAAGAATCGGAAGCGGCTTGTTCGCCCGGAAACACGGAGGTAGCTTTGCCGAAATTCCCCCATTTCCCGAGGTGACGACCCGTGAAGTTTTCGTGGAAGTCGAGAAAGCCCGCCTTCGGCCTGGCCGCCGCGACCGCAGCGGCGGTCGCGGCGACCGTCGCGCTCGTCGGGGCGGGCCCAAGCCAGGCCGCGCCGGTGAGCCTGACGCTCAACTACAACTGCCCGTTCCCGCTGATCGGCGACCAGGTGCTGTCGGTGAAGATCGACACCAACCTGCCGGACAACGCCGTCGCGGGCGCGTCGTCGACCCCGATCACCTTCGACGTCGACGTCACCGTGCCGGAGACCGCCACCGAGGGCCTCGCCCTGGTCGGCGCCACTTCGCTGGACGGCTCGGCGAAGGCCGCGGCCGTGCTCAAGTACCCGGTCGACAAGACGCTGAACCTGAACCTCCCGTTGACGATCGCCTCGACGCCGGTGCCGCCTTCAGGCGCGTTCCACGTCAAGAGCAGCGGGAAGGCGCCGGCGGTGACCTTCCCCAGCCCGGGCACCGCGTCGGTGACGGTCGGGAACTTCAGCACCACGATGACCCCGCGCACCGCGGACGGCCAGCCGACCGACCTCGGCACGTTCACCTCGGACTGCGTTGCGGTCCCGGGCCAGAACCAGCAGCTGGGCACGTTCGAGATCAAGCCGGCGGGCGGCACGACGACGCCGACCACCCCGACCACGCCCACGACGCCGACCACCCCGACGACGGAGCCCACGACTCCCACGACGGAACCGACGACGCCGACCACGGAGCCGACGACGCCGACGACGGAACCGACCACTCCGACCACGGAGCCGACAACCCCGACGACGGAGCCCACGACCCCGACGACGGAGCCCACGACTCCGACCACGGAGCCGACGACTCCCACGACCGAGCCGACGACGCCGACGACGGAGCCCACGACCCCGACGACCGAGCCGACGACGCCGACCACCGAGCCGACGACGGAACCGACGACCCCGACCACGGAGCCGACGACCCCGACGACGGAACCGACCACGCCGACGACCGAGCCCACCACCCCGACCACCCAGCCGACGACCCCGAGCACCACGCCGACGAACCCGCCGGGCGGCATCGAGGTCAAGTACGCCGTGCAAGGCAAGTCGGTCCTCAAGCAGCTGCACGCCACGCTGCCGCTCGGCCCGGGCACCCTGGACGCGAAGCTCGACGCGGCTTCCGGCAAGTTCGGCGCCCAGCTCGCACTGCCGAAGTCCGACGTCCACTTCCGCGTCCTCGGCTTCATCCCGGCGTCCGCGACGGTGAAGCTCGACCAGGTCGGCGCGATCACCGGCACCCTCACCGCCGGGGCGGTCAAGGCGAACGCCCAGGTCGACGTCCAGCTCACCAAGGTCCGCGTGTTCGGCTTCCCGATCCTGTCGTCGAAGTCGTGCCACACGGTCAAGCCCGCGGACGTGCCGCTCGTTTCGGCGCCCGGCTTCGACCCGCTCAAGGGCGGCAAGCTGACCGCGACCTACGGCATCCCGCAGTTCACCGGCTGCGGCTTCCTCACCGGCCTGATCACCGGTATCACCTCCGGCCCCGGCAACAAGCTGGACGTGAACCTCACCAAGAAGTGAACTCGATGAAGCTGATCCGTTTCTCCCTGCCGCTCGTGCTGGCAGTGGTCGCGTTCTCGCTCGGCGCCGCGCAAGCCGCGCCGGGCGAGAACGCCCCAGCGGTGCAGGCAGCCACGCAGATCCCCTTCGGCTTCACCCTCGGGGACGCGCAGCAGCCGACCACGAGCCACGTGGCCAAGCTCGGCTCCGACATCGCCTTCCCGCCGGGCACCTTCGACGGCGCGCTGGGCGGTCTCACGAGCACCGTGCCGATCACCGGCAGGCTCGCCATCCCGCCGGCGAACGGCTACTTCGTCGCGTTCCGGTTCATGCCCACCACCGGCCGGGTCGAGATCGTCCCGGACGGCGACGCCAGCGGGACGGCGACCGTCCACACGGGCAAGGACAAGGACTGCAAGGCCACGCAGACCAACATCTGCGCCGACACGGACGTGACCGCGAAGGTGTTCATCAAGCTCTCCGACGTGCGGGTGGACGGCAAACCCCTCGACGTCGGCCCGGACTGCCGCACCGCCCAGCCCGCGGCGGTCACCATCAAGGCGCTGGTGCCGATTTCGCTGCCCGCGCCGCCGGTGAAGGTGACGTCGACCTTCACCACACCGGAGTTCGCCGGGTGCGTCGGGCACGAGGACGTCAGCCGGCTGCTCACCGGCCTGGTTTCCGGGCCGGGCAACACCTTCGTCTCCAACCTCCAGCTCCGCTGCTTCAGCACCGGGTGCAAGCCATGACGATCCAGGTGCAGGAGAAGGCCGCGAACGGCCTGCGCGAGTTCGGCCGGATGTGCGCGATGGGCCTCGACGTCCTGCTCGCCATGCTCCGCCGCCCCTACCAGGTACGGGAGTTCGTCCAGCAGTTCTGGTTCATCGCCAGCGTGTCCATCACCCCGGCGATCCTCGTGTCGATCCCGTTCGGCGCGGTCATCTCGCTGCAGCTCGGCTCGCTGACCAGCCAGATCGGCGCCCAGCAGTTCAACGGCGCGGCGAGCGTCCTGGCCGTGGTACAGCAGGCCAGCCCGATCGTGACGACGCTGATCATCGCCGGCGCGGGCGGCAGCGCCATCTGCGCCGACCTCGGCGCCCGCAGCATCCGCGAGGAGATCGCCGCGATGGAGGTGCTCGGCGTCTCGCCGATCCACCGGCTGGTCGTGCCGCGCGTGCAGGCCGCCGTCGGGGTGTCCGTGCTGCTCAACGGCCTGGTCAGCGTGGTCGGCGTGCTCGGCGGCTACTTCTTCAACGTGATCGTCCAGGGCGGCACCCCCGGCGCCTACCTGGCCAGCTTCAACGCCCTCGCCCAGCTGCCCGACCTCGTCGTCAGCTCGATCAAGGCCGTCATCTTCGGCTACCTCGCCGGCGTCGTCGCGGCCTACCGCGGCCTGAACCCGAAGGGCGGCCCCAAGGGCGTCGGCGACGTCGTCAACCAGTCCGTCGTCATCACGTTCCTGCTGCTGTTCTTCGTCAACACCGTGCTCACCGCGCTGTACCTGCAGCTCGTCCCGGCGAAGGGAACCTGAGTGGCCATCCTCGGCAAACCCGGCGACCGGCTGTTCGACCTCGGCGACCAGCTGCTGTTCTACGCCCGCGCGCTCGCCGCCGTCCCGCTCGCCGTCACCCGCTACTTCCGCGAGGTCGTGCGGCTGCTGGCCGAAGTCACGTTCGGCAGCGGTGCGCTCGCGGTGATCGGCGGCACGATCGGCGTGATGGTCGGGCTGTGCGTGTTCACCGGCGTCACCGTGGGCCTCCAGGGCTTCAGCGCGCTGAACCAGATCAACATCTCGGCGATGACGGGCTTCCTGACGGCGTACTTCAACACGCGCGAGATCGCGCCGCTGGTCGCCGGGCTCGCGCTGTCGTCCACCGTAGGCAGTGGGTTCACCGCGCAGCTCGGCGCGATGCGGATCTCCGAAGAGATCGACGCCCTCGAGGTGATGGCCGTGCGGAGCATGCCGTACCTGGTCACCACCCGGATCGTGGCCGGGTTCATCGCGATCATCCCGCTGTACGTCATCGGCCTGCTGATCTCCTACCTCGGCTCGCGGCTCACCACGGTCGTCTTCTTCGGACAGTCCGGCGGCACCTACGACCACTACTTCACGCTGTTCCTGCCGCCCGGCGACGTGCTGTGGTCGTTCGGCAAGGTGCTCGTCTTCAGCGTCGGCGTCATCCTGACGCACTGCTTCTACGGCTACCGCGCCAGCGGCGGCCCGGCCGGGGTCGGCGTCGCGGTCGGCCGGGCGGTGCGAACGTCGATCGTCCTGATCAGCGTGCTGGACCTATTCCTGTCTCTGGCCATCTGGGGTGCGACGACCACGGTGAAGGTGTCCGGATGAGCCGGTTCCGCACGCAGCTCGCCGGGGTCGCCTTCCTCGGCGTGCTGGTCCTGCTCGGCTGGCTCGCGGTGGCGATCTACGACAAGGACTTCGACGACGCCGAGCTGGTGACGCTGCGGGCGGACCGGGTCGGCAACCAGCTCGCGCCGACCGCCGAGGTCAAGGTCAAGGGCGTCCCGTTCGGCGAGGTCCGGGCGGTGCGCAGCACCCGTGCGGGCGCCGAGATCGACCTCGCGCTCGATCCGGCGAAGATCGGGCTGCTGCCGGGCAACGTGTCCGCGCGGCTGCTGCCGAAGACGGTGTTCGGCGAGCGGTACGTCAACCTCGTGCTGCCGGACAGTCCACAAGGGAAGCTCCGGGCCGGTGACGTGATCGCCCAGGACCGGTCCAGCAGCGCCATCGAGCTGGAACGCGTGCTCGGCGACCTGCTCCCGCTGCTGCGCGCGGTCCAGCCGCAGAAGCTGAACAGCTCGCTCGGCGCGATCTCCCAGGCGCTCGACAACCGCGGGAAGCCCCTCGGCGACAGCATCGTGCAGCTGCAGGACCTGCTGGGCCAGGTGAACCCGCTGATGCCGCAGTTCAAGGCCGACATCACCGGACTGGCCGACGCCGCCGACGTCTACACGAAAGCCGCGCCGGACATCCTGCAGGCGCTGAGCGACCTGTCGACGACCGCGAAGACCATCGTGGACACTCGCGCGGACCTCGACAACCTCTACGCGAGCGTCACCAGTGCCACCGGGCACCTCAACGATTTCCTGCGCAAGAACAAGGACAACCTCATCGGTGTCTCGGCGGCGAGCCGGCCGACACTGGAGCTCCTTTCGCGTTACTCGCCCGAGTTCCCGTGCCTGTTCGACGCGGTCAACCGGCTCAAACCCCTGATGGAGAAGGCCCTCGGCAAGGGCACGAACGAACCGGGCCTGCACGTGACGCTCACCGTCCAAGACCCCCGCGAGAAGTACCTCCCCGGCCGGGACACCCCGCGGTTCGACGCCACCGGCGGGCCGAAGTGCTACGGCGGCGGAGCGGCGGCCGCAGGCCCGACGGACGGCGATCTCGGTCCCGCGAACTCGCCGGGTGAACGGCAGCTGGTCGCGGAACTGCTGCGTCCGGCGCTCGGTGAAGTGCCGGACTGGAGCAGTGTCCTCGTCGGCCCGGCGCTGCGCGGAACGGAGGTGACCGTCCGATGAGGAGCGTCACCGGACCGGCCGTCAAGGGCCTGATCTTCTTCCTGGTCACCGCGGCCGCAACGGCCGTGCTCGCCATCACCATCGCCAATTCCAGCGTCGGCGCGACCATCGGCTACACCGCCCGCTTCACCGACGCGACCTCGGTCAACCCCGGCGACGAGGTGCGGATGGCCGGCGTCCGGATCGGCCAGGTCGACTCCGTGCGGGTCGTCGAACACCGCCTCGCCGACGTCGAGTTCTCGGTCGGCCGCACGCACCGGCTCACCGCGTCGGCGTCGGTCACCATCCGCTACCGCAACCTGGTCGGCCAGCGGTACCTCGCGGTCGACCCCGGCGCCACCGACACCTCACCGACGCTGGCCGAAGGCGCGCAGATCCCCCTGGACCGGACCAGGCCGGCGCTCGACCTCACCGCGCTGTTCAACGGCTTCAAGCCGCTCTTCCAGGCGCTGTCGCCCAACGACGTCAACCAGCTGTCGTTCGAGATCATCCAGGTCCTGCAGGGGGAGGGCAGCACGATCGACAGCCTGCTGCGGCACACCGCGTCCCTGACCTCGACGCTGGCCGGGAAGGACGCCCTGATCGGCCAGGTGATCGGGAACCTCAACACCGTCCTCGACACGCTGAACGCCCAAGGCGACCAGTTCGACACGCTCGTCGACACCACCGCCCAGCTGGTCACCGGCCTCGCCGCGGACGCCAAGCCGATCGGGCAGGCCATCGGCGGCCTCGGCGAACTGACCACCGCGACGGCCGGGCTGCTCGACCAGGGCCGCCGTCCGCTCAAGGACAGCATCACCGCCCTCGGCGACCTGTCGAAGAACCTGGCCGACAACACCCCGGTGTTCCAGCAGTTCATCGACAACCTCCCGAAGAAGCTCGACCGGATCGGCACGCTCTTCTCCTACGGCTCGTGGGCGAACTTCTACCTGTGTTCGGTGCGGACCGACGCGAAACCGGCACCGGGCGGCCCGCCACCGGGCATCCCCGTCACGGCTGCGAGGTGCCGGTGAAACCGTTCCGCAGCCGCAACCCGATCGCCGTCGGCGCGGTGACCGCGCTGGTCATGGCCCTCATCGGCAGCGCCACCTTCTTCTCCGACGACCTGCCGCTCATCGGCGGCGGCACCACCTACAAAGCCGAGTTCCACGAGGCCGCCGGGCTCAAGCCGAACGACGAAGTCCGCGTCGCCGGGGTGAAGGTCGGCGAGGTCACCGACGTCCGGCTGGCCGGCGACCACGTCGAGGTGCTGTTCCGGGTCCGCGACACCTGGGTGGGCAACCGGACCACCGCGGCGATCAAGATCAAGACGTTGCTCGGCCAGAAGAACCTGGTGCTCGACCCGGTCGGCAACGCCGAGCTGAACCCCGACCAGCCGATCCCGGCCGAACGCACCAGCTCGCCCTACGACGTCACCGCGGTCTTCAACGACCTCGCGAGCACGGTCGGCGCCATCGACACCGACCAGCTCGCGCAGGCGTTCCGGGTGCTGTCGGACACGCTCGGCGCGTCCGCTCCCAGCGACGTCAAAACGGCCTTCAACGGGATCGCGGCCTTGTCCCAAACGCTGGCTTCGCGGGACGAGGAACTGGTGAAGCTGTTCCAGAACACCAACCAGGTCTCGAAAACGCTCGGTCAGCGGTCCGACCAGATCCAGGCGCTGATCCGCGACGGCAACACCCTGCTCACCGAACTCAACGCCCGCAAGGACGCCATCGCGAAGCTGTTCACCGGCATCAAGAACCTCTCGATCCAGCTGCGCGGACTCGTCGCGGACAACCAGAAGACGCTCGGGCCGGCCCTCGACCAGCTCGACCGCGTGGCGACCGTGCTGCAGCAGAACCAGGGGAAGCTCGAGGACAGCCTCCGCCTGGCCGGCCCGTTCTACCGGCTGCTCGGCAACGCCGTCGGCAACGGCCGGTGGATCGACACCTACATCTGCGGGCTGATCCCCACCGGCAGCACGCCGGGCAGCTGCCAGCCACCGAAGAACGGGGGACGCTGATGGCCCACCAGCTCATCGACCTGGGCGCCGAGGCGCGCCGGCGAACGCGATTGCGGGCCCTCGCGCTCGGCGTCGTGCTCGCGCTCGTCGTCTCGGCCGCCTGGCCGGTCCTGACCGCACCGGCCGAGCGGACGCTGACCGCGTACTTCACCGCCGCCGTCGGGATCTACCCGAACTCGGACGTCCGCGTCCTCGGCGTCGCGATCGGCTCGGTGTCCGAAGTGGAGCCCAACGGCACCGACGTCAAGGTGACCATGACGCTGAAGCCCGGGGTCCAGCTGCCGGCGGACGCCGGGGCCGTCGTCATCACGCCGAGCCTGGTCGCCGACCGGTACGTGCAGCTCACGCCCGTCTACCGCGGCGGGCCGCAGCTGCCCGACGGGGCGTCGATCCCGCGGGAGCGCACGGCGACCCCGGTCGAGGTCGACGACCTGCTGCACAGCCTCAACCAGCTGATGTCCGCGCTCGGGCCGCAGGGCGCCAACAAGGACGGCGCGGTCAGCGAGGTGCTGACCCGGTCGGCGGACTACCTGAACGGCACCGGGCAGACCATCGGCACGGCCATCAAGAACCTCGGCGAGTTCGCGCGCGCCGCGAGCGACTCGAAGGACGACCTCTTCGGTTCGGTCGACAACATCAGCAAGTTCACCGCGATGCTCGCCGCCAACGACGGCCAGGTCAAGCAGGCCATCGCGCAGATCGCCTCGCTGAGCAAGGTGCTGGCCGACCAGCGTGACCAGTTCTCCGGCGCGCTGACCGAGCTGACCCAGGCGCTGAGCGTCGTGCAGGGGTTCATCAAGGACAACCGGGGGCGCGTCCAGTCCGATGTGGACAAACTGGCGGACGTCACCGAGGTGCTGGTGAATCAGAAGGATTCGCTCTCCGAAGCGCTGCAGGCGGCCCCGAACGCCCTGACGAACCTCCTGGGCGCCTACGACCAGGCGAACGGGACCATCGACGGCCGCGGCAACCTCCTCGAATTCGCGGAGCCGAAATGAAATCCCTCGTCAAACTCGCCGCGGTCGTGACGCTCGCGCTGGTCACCACCGGCTGCGGCAGCGGCGTGAGCGTCTACGACATTCCGCTGCCGGGCGGCGCCGCGCTCGGCGACCACCCGATCCACGTGACCGCGGGCTTCACGAACGTGCTGGACCTGGTGCCGCAGTCCGGGGTCAAGGTCAACGACGTCCCGGTCGGGCAGGTCGTCAAGGTCGAGCTGGCACCCGACGGGCACAGCGCGGTCGTCGAACTGCTGCTCAACGGCGACGTCGACCTGCCCGGCAACGCCGTCGCCCGGCTGCGGCAGGCGAGCATCCTCGGCGAGAAGTTCGTCGAACTCGCCCCGCCGGACGACGCGACACCGTCGGGCCGGCTGCTCGACGGCGCGACCATCCCGCTCGACCAGTCGACGTTGACGCCCGAGATCGAGGAGGTCTTCGGCGCGTTGTCGTTGCTGCTCAACGGCGGTGGCGTCGCGCAGGTCCAGAACATCAGCCAAGAGCTGAACGACGCCCTCGGGGGCAAGGAGACCGCGGCGCGCTCCCTGCTGTCCGATCTGGACACTTTTGTGAAGGGGCTCGACGAGCACCGCACCGAGATCACCAGGGCCATCGAGAGCGTCAACAAGCTCGCGGCGACGCTGAACGCGCACACCGACCGGATCACCACCACGCTGAACGGCCTCACACCCGGCATCGGCGTGCTCAACCAGCAGCGGGAAGCACTCGTCGGGATGCTCAAGTCCCTGGACGGGCTGACCTCGGTCGCCGTCGACACGGTGAACCGCAGCAAAGACGACCTCGTCGCGGACCTGCGGGCGCTGGAGCCGGTGCTGCGGCGGCTGGCCGACTCCGGCGACAAACTGCCGAAGGCGATGGAGATGATCTTCACCTTCCCGTTCCCGGACGCCGCACTGGACACCATCCGCGGCGACTACCTCAACGGGTTCCTGAAAGCAGGCCACTGATGCTGACCCGGTTCGTGCGCGTGCAGGTGACGCTCTTCGTCGTCATCGCCGTCGTCGGCGTCGCCTACGTCGGGGCCACCTACGCGGGCCTCGACAAGGTGTTCTTCGACCGCGGCTACACCGTGACCGCCCAGTTCCCGACCGGCGGCGGCATCTTCACCAACGCCGAAGTCACCTACCGCGGCGTGCCGATCGGCCGCGTCGGCGAGCTGCGGCTGACCCCGGCCGGGATGGAAGCCGACCTCGAGATCGACTCCGGCACCGCACCCGTTCCGGCCGACACCGAAGCCGTCGTCGCCGACCGGTCGGCCGTCGGCGAGCAGTACGTCGACCTGCGGCCGCGGGTGGACAGCGGCCCGAAGCTGCACGACGGCTCGGTGATCACCCAGGCCGACACGAAGATCCCGCTGCCGGTCGACGTCGTCTTGTCGACGGTGGACTCCTTCGCGAACTCGGTGCCCAAGCCCGCGCTGCGGACGGTCGTCGACGAGCTGTACAACGCGACGTCCGACGCCGGCCCGGCGCTGGACCAGCTGGTCGGCCGCGGCATCGAGTTCGTGCAGGCGGCGAGCGCGCACGTCGCGCCGCTGACCCGGTTCGTCACCGACGCGCACACCGTGCTCGACACCCAGGTGCAGCAGGCCGGCGCGATCCGCGACTTCGGCGTCAACGCGAAACTGCTGGCGTCGACACTGAAGGCGTCCGACGGCGACCTGCGGACCCTGATCCCGGCGGTGCCCGCGGCCGCGAACGAGGTCAGCGCGCTGATCCGCGACTCCGGGCCGAACCTCGGCGTGCTGCTGGCGAACCTGCTGACCACCGCGGACGTCCTGGAAGCGCGGCAGGACGGGATCCGCCAGCTGCTGATCACCGCGCCGCAGGCGGTCGCCGCGGCCGGCGCGATCGTGCGGCCGGACGGGGTCCACATCGGACTGTCGCTGACCTTCTTCGACCCACCGCCGTGCACCACCGGGTACCCGACGCCGTACCGCAACGGTCTCGACACGTCGGTCCGCCCGCTGAACACGGCCGCGCGCTGTGCGCTGCCGAAGGGCGACCCGACGAACGTGCGCGGTTCGCAGAACGCACCGGGAGGACGGCCGTGAGGATTCTTGCTTGGCTGACCGCGGTCTTGGCGACCGTCGCGGCCGGGTGGTCGGGGTTCACCTGGTGGCAGGCCGCGCACGACGACGGCGTCGCGCGTGCGGTCGTCCGGGAAGAGGCGTTGCAGGCGGGCCGGACGGCGGTCGCCGGACTGACCACTTTGGACTACCGGCAGGCCGCGCCCGGGTACCAGCACTGGCTGGACCTCTCCGGCGGCGCCTTGCACGACGAGCTGGCGGCCGACCGGCAGGGGAGCCTCGACCGGATCGCCCAGGCGAAGACCGTCACCACCGGGAAGGTGACCGACGCGGCGGTGACCGAAGTGGACATCGGGACGGGGACGGCGAAGCTGATCGCCTCGGTCGAACTGGTCGTGGCGCCCGACGGCGGCGACGCCGTGACAAAGCGCAACCGGTTCCAGGCCGACCTGACCCGCGGGCCGGGCGGCTGGCGCGTCACCGGCCTCGGCCAGGTACCCGTGGGGGAGGCACCATGACGGTTCCGACGAAGAAGCGAGTCGTGAAGGTCGCGGGACGGCACCACGAGCCGGAACCGGCGCCTCCGGAGCCGACCACCGGGCCGCGGCGGCGGGTGTGGGTGGTGCCCGCGGTGGTGGCCGTGCTCATGGCGGGCCTCGCGGTGTGGTTCACCCTCGAAGCGCGGAGCACGCAGGCTGTGGTCGCGCACAACAGCGCGCTGTCCGATGTGGCCGGCACGGGTGAAGCCGCGAAGCAGGTCAGTGCCGCGCTCGGCACGGTCTTCTCCTACCGCTACGACGATCCGGCCAAGAGCGAGCAGGCGGCGAAGGACGTCCTGACCGGGCCCGCGCTCGCGCAATACGAACAGCTCTTCGGGCAGGTCCGGAAGCTGGCCGCCGAGCAGAAGCTGGTGGTGACGTCCACCGCCGTGGCGTCCGGCGTGAAGCTCCTCGACGGCGACCGCGCGGCACTGCTGGTGTTCCTCGACCAGACCGGCACGCGCGGCGACGGCCAGCGGAGCACCGGCGCGGCCCAGTTGAGCGTCACGGCCGAGCGCGTCGCCGGGAAGTGGCGCGTCACCGGGATGTCCGCGGCCTGAACATGCGCGAGGACCCCATGACCCTTTCCGAGCTGCTGGCCGGCCGCGCCGCGGCGGCGGCCGACGCGCCGGCCATGACCTGGACCGCTCCGGCGGTCACCGTGACCTGGGCCGAGCTGGACCGGCGCGGCACCGCCGTCGCCGCGGCCCTGCGCCGGGTCACCGAGCCGCGGCAGCGGGCGGCGATCCTCATCGAGCCGTCACCCGACTACGTCGTCGCGTTCCTCGGCGCGCTGCGGGCCGGGCTGGTCGCCATCCCCGCGGGGCCGGATCGCCGGGCGAGCGTCCTCGCCGACGCCGAGCCGTCGATCGTGCTGGCGACCGCGGCCACCGTGCCCGCGATCCGGCGGTTCCTGGCCACTTTGGACACCTGCGGGCACCGGGTGCTCGCCGTGGACGGCGTTCCGGACGCGCCCGGCTTCACCTCGTATCCGGCGGTGCCCGACGACATCGCGTACCTGCAGTACCCGCGCGGGGTGATGGTCACGCACGCGAACGTCGTGGCCAATGCCCGGCAGGCGGCTCAGGTGCTGGGGCGGACCGCCGTGGTGAGTCTGCCGCCGAGCGATCCGCTGGGGCTGGTGCTCGGGGTGGCGGTCCCGATCGTCACCGGCCGGGCCGTCGTGAACGACGCGGCCGCTCCCGAGGCGCTGCCGGGGTGTTACGTCGTCGCCGAAGCGACCGCTCTGGTCGCTTGTGGACGCCCGGTCGGCCAGCAGGTCGCGATCGTCGACCGCGAAGGACGGCGTGGGGCGGTCGGCGAAATCTGGGTCAGCGGGCCGAACGTCGCCCGGGGCTACTGGCGGCGGCCCGAGGAGTCCGCGCGGATCTTCTGCGCCCGGATCGTCGGCGACGACGAGCCTCGGTGGTGGCTGCGGACCGGTGACCAGGGATTTCTGGACGCCTCGGGCAAGCTGTGCGTCACCGGCCGGAGCTTCGTCGCCGGGCACCGCCCGGAGGACCTCGAAGCGACGGCCGAGCAGGCGCACCCGGCGATCCGGCCGCGTGCGGCGTCGGCGTTCGCCGTTCCCGGTGGCCAGGCCGTGGTGGTGCTCGAGCTGGCCGACGGCGTCGTCCCGCCGCGCGGCGAGGTCGAGCGGGCGGTGCGGCACGCGGTGTCGACGCGGCACGGGCTCACACTGCGCAGAGTCGTCGTGCTGCAGTCCTCCATCGGGGACGGCCTGTGGTGACCGGGCCGGCCGAGCGGGCGCTGTCGCCGGGCGTCCCGTTCGCCACGTCGTCGTTCGAGGTGACCTGGCCGGAGGTGCCGTTGCCGCCTTTTTCGCCTGCTGGTCCGGGCGCGTGGCTGCTGCTCACCGACGAGCACCCGGCGGCGCTCGGCCGGGCCGTCGCGCTCGCGCTGGCGCTGGCCGCGGCGGGCGACGACGCCCTGTCGCTGCCGCGCGACGACCTCGGCGAGCTGCCCGGCTTCCTCGCCGAACGGCCGGTGCGCGGGGTGGTCTTCCTCGCCGGGTCGCCGTACGCCTACCACGACCCGGAGGCCGCGCAGGAGCTGCTGCTTTCGGTGTCGTCGGTGGTCGCGCGGCTCGGCTTCGGCGTCCGGTTCCACCTGGTCACGCAGGCGGCGGGGGAGCCGGGGCTGGCGTTCCTGCGCGGGCTGGTGCGGGTGCTCGCGGTCGAGCGGCCGCAGCTGCGGGCGAGCCTGGTCGACGTCGACGCGCGGTCCGATGTGGACGTCCTGGTCCGCGAGCTGCGCTCGGACGCGCCGGACGACGAAGTCCGCTGGCGGCACGACGTCCGGTACGCGGCACGGCTGGCCCGCGTCCCGTTCGCGGCCGACGTGCCGACCGGGCCCGGCGCGTACGTGGTCACCGGCGGCCTCGGCCCCGCGGCCGCGCGGTGGCTGGCCGGGACGGGCGCCACCCGGGTCGTCCTTTGTGGACGTCATGGTGGGGTGCCGGACGCGGTGGTGGTCCCCGGTGACATCGCCGAGCCGGGGGTCGCGGAGCGGCTGGTCGCGGCCGCCACCGCGGACGGCCTGCCCCTGCGGGGCATCATCCACGCGGCGGGCGTCCTCACCGACGACCCGTCGGCCGCCTGGCACCGCGGCGTCCTGGGCGCCCGCCGCCTCCACGAGGCGACGGCGGACACCCCACCGGACTGGTGGCTCCTGGCCACCTCGGCCGCGGCGTTGTTCGGCGCCCCGGGCGAGACCTCCCGCGCCACCGCCGACGCCTGGCTGGACGCCTTCGCCGCCTGGCGCCGCTCCCGCGGCCTCCCCGCCACGACCGTCCAGCTCGGCACCCCCCACCTCCCCGACCTCCCCCGCCCCTACTTCACCACCCTCTGACCGTGTCGTCCATCTGCGTACGCGTGTCGTCCGCCTGAGTACGCGTGTCGTCCATCCCGGTACCGGCCCGGAACGGACGACACGCGTACCTGGATGGACGACACGGTCAGGGGAGGGTGGCGCGGAGGGCGAGGATCATCTCGAAGCGGTCGTCCGGGGTGCGGAGGCTCTCGGCGAACAGGGTCTCCAGCTCCTGGGCGCGGGCGCGGACCGTCTGGGGGTGGATCGCGAGGCGGTCGGCGACCTCGCGGACGTTGCCGCACGTCTCCAGCCAGGCGAGCAACGTCCCCGCCAGGCGGTTGTACTGCTTCGGGGTCAACGCCGTCAGCGGGGCCAGGCGACGCCGGGACACCTCCGTCACCAGGAACGGCTCCTTGCGCAGCCACAACGTCGCGAGGTGGTCTTCGCACCAGGTCAGCGGCTCGTCCGGGAGGACCTCCGCCGCCACCAGCCGCAACGCCTCCTGCGCCGTCGCCAGCGAGCGGCCCGCCTGGCGCGGCGGTACCGGCGGCCCCACCGCCGCCCGGTGCCCGGCCAGGGCCGCGGTCAGCGCACGCCGGTCCGCCGGGGCCGGCAGCAGCAGCCGCGGGGTGCCGTCTTCGAAGTCCTCCAGCGCGGCCAGCCCGGTGACGTCGGCGGGGCCGTCGAGGGCCACCGCGACGAGCCGGTGCGGCAACGGCCACTCCGCCGCCGTCGCCGCTTCCTGCACCGTCCGGGACGGCGACGGCGGGTCCGCCAGCAGCAGGTCCAGCAACCGGCGCCGGCGCCGTTCCAGCGCGCCCGCCGCCCGGGCCTGAGCCGCCGCGTGCCCCTCGATCGACAACGCGGACAGCTCGTCGATGTAGGCGAAGATCGCCTCGGCCAGCAGGCACAGCGTCGCCGACGGGACGCCGGCCCGCGTCCCCACCTCGGCCATCCGCCGCCACGTCACCCGCGCGCCGACCCGGTACGCCGCCTGCAGGACGTCGAGGTTGCGGCCCTGCGCGAGCTCGTGCACGCCGAGCCCGACGAACACTTTGCGCCGCTCCTCCGGCAGCGGCCCCGACGCCGCGATCCGGTCGATGAACTGCAGGATCGCCGCCTGGACGCCGGCCCGCAGCGCCTTGCCGAACGCCCCGTCGAGGGGCCGTGCGTAGTCCGGGATGGTCCGCTGGATCTCGCGCAGCACCTCGTCGGCGACGTCCAGCAGCCGCGGCCGGAACACCGCCGCCAGCTCGCGGGGGAGCATCGCCCACAGCTGTCCCGGCCGGCCGTCGCCGCCGAGCATCGGTCCGAAGTTCGTTTCGACGGGCGGTCCCGTCATCGCCCACCCCATTGTGGAAGAGGAGTCAGGAACCGAGGAGTGCCTCCGCGCGCAGCGCGATCTCCATGTCGAGCCGGTCGTCGGCGTTGTTGAGCCGGTCGCCGAACAGATCGATGAGCTGGTGCATCCGGTACCGGACGGTCTGCGGGTGCACCTTCAGCTTCTTCGCGATTTCGGGGGCGCTGCCGCGGGACTGCAGCCAGATCAGCAGCGTCTCGCCGAGCCGGGCGCGCTGCTTCGGCGTGAGGTCTTGGAACGGCTGCAGGCTGCGCGCGCACAGCTCGCGGACCAGGAACTCGTCGGCGAGCAGCCAGAGCGTGGACAGGTGGTCGGTACAGCGCGTCACCGGCGCGTCCGGCAGCACACCGCGCTGGACGAGCTTCAGCGTGCGACGCGCCCAGAGCAGCGAGCGCGGCGCGTCGGTGAGCCGCACGGTCGGGCCGATGACCGCGCGCCAGCCCGGCAGCCGCTCGGCGAGGTTCCTCAGGTGCTTCTCCGGCGCGCCGGTGACCAGGCACGGCTCACTGCCCTCGAGGTCCATGAGGACGTCGGAGTGCAGGTCCGGCGCGGCCAGGCTGTGCTGGTCGGCGCGCGGTTCGAGGGCGACCACGGTGACTTCGGCCGGCAGCGGCCACTGCGCCGTGGCGGCCTGCGCGGTGATGGTCTGCGGCGCGGACGGCGGGTCGGCGAGCAGCAGTTCCAGCAGCCGTCTCCGGCGCCGGGCGCGGGTGCCGGCCGCGCGCGTCTGCGCCGCGGTGTAGCCCTCGATCGAGAGCGCGGAGATCTCGTCGACGTAGGCGAAAATGGCTTCGGCGCTCGTGCAGAGCGTGTCCGCGGAGACGCCGGCGCTCTGCCCGAACTCGCTGATGTGCCGCCACGCGACCCGCCCGCCGACCCGGTAGGCGGTCTGCAGGCAGTCGAGGCTGCGGCCCTCGTTGAACTCGATCTTGCCGAGGTTGCGGAACACGGTCGTCCACGTCTCGAGCGGCACGGCACCGGGGGTGCCGACACTGTCGAGGCACTGGATGATCGACTGCCGGACACCCTGCGTGATGATGTGCCCGAACGCGCCCTCCAGCGGCTGGCGGTACTCGGGCACCGCCCGCTGCACCTCCTGCAGGATGGCGCGGGCGAGCGGGTCGACCCGCGGCTTGAAGCGGACCGCCAGCTCGCGGGGCAGCGACGCCCACAGCCCGATCGCGCCGGAAGCGCGGCCGTGCCGGGGATCCGCCGGGGTGCGCGGGGCGGGCGGGTAGGCGGGGCGGGGCCGGTCGGCCGACACGGACTGCTGCCGGTAGGCCGGTCCGGGAATGCGCTCGCCGGGGTTCTGCCGTCCGGCCCGCAGGGCGGGGACGGTGACTCCGGTGTCCACGTCGGTCATGTATTTTATCCTTGCTGGCAACAAAATCGGCCTCGTCGGCGGGAACGCCGATCCGGTTTTTGTGGCTCAGGCAACATAATTTCGCGTGAACGGCACTGTCAACGGGTTGCCCGCTGACTTTGCGGTAACCCGTCCGGACTACACCCGAACGGGTGGAACGGCGCGAGAGGAGGTGACACTTCCGGCGCGTGCCGATGGTGCGCGCGTGACAACTTTTCAGAGGGGTGGCCGCTCGGCTGTCAGTCGCGTGACGACGTCGTCGAGCGTGAGCCGGGCGGGCACGGTCTCGGTGAGGAACTCGTTGAGCAGGGCGCAGAAGCGATCCGGCTCGGCCACGTGCGGAAAGTGTTTCACGTTTTCCAGAACGGTCAAGCGGCTGTCCGGCAGCAGTGCGGCCGTCCGGCGGCCGTGCGCCACCGGGATGAGCGGGTCGCGCGCGCCCCAGACCAGCAGCACCGGCACGGCTTCGGCGAGGTAGAGCTTGTCGACGGCGCTCGCGCGCTGGCCGCGCAGGTCGATCAGGCTGCGCGCGATGAACAGGAACGCCCGCCGCCGCGCCGGGTCGGCCAGCGAGCCGAAATGCCGGGCCAGTTCCCGGGTTTCGGGCTTGAGCGACCCGCCCAACCGGCGTCCGAGCCGCGCTGCGGCCCGGGCGATCGCGAGGGTCACGCGGTTGACGGCGATGGCCATTGTGGCCGGTGCGCCCGGCAGCGCGGCGGCCCGCAGCACCGGGCTGACCTCCGGCCCGAGGCCGGCGCTGCCCACCAGGACGAGGCGGTCGCACATCTCCGGGAACTGGTAGGCGAACTGCAGCGCGATGCCCCCGCCGAGCGAGTGCCCGACGACGGTCGCGTGCTTGACGCCGGACACGGCCAGGACGTCCCGCACGGTGCTCGCCATCGCGCCGAGGCCGTAGTCGGCTCTGGGTGCCTCGGATTCGCCGTGGCCGGGCAGGTCGAGCGCCAGCACGCGGCGGCCATCGCAGCGGGCCAGCACCGGCGCCCAGGTCTCGGCGCTGCCGGCGATCCCGTGCAGCAGCACGACCGCTTCGTCACCGGAATGTGCGGGCGGCAGGTGCTCGTGCAGCCGGATGCGGCGGCCGTGCAGGGTGAGGGTCTTGACGGTCATGGGCGGCCTTTCTCGCGGACCCGAAATTAGGGCATCCGACTGCTGCCGCGGATGTGGTGAACGCCACCACCGGAGAATCACGGACGGCCATGACAAGAACGTTTGCGGAAAAGCGGCGGCGGGTGCGGGTTTTCGCGACGTCACCGGGAATGCGTATCGACATTCCGCCGGTATCCGGTAATCCTCGAAGGTATGGTCGCAATGACGCACCGGACGCGCTGATGTCCTGCCGCGCGAGTTTCCTTTTCGTTCCTCATGGCCCACGGCCGGCTGGGCCGGGACGCCGCCCGTGGCGGCGGGTGCTGCCGATGCCGGTGCGCACGTTGGACCGCCTGCTCAAGGCGCAGGGGCACGGCCAGGGCGGCCTGGCGTGGCTCGGTGAGCGGTGCGCCCCGGCGCCGACGTCCTGAGCTGCGGATTTCCACCCGGCGAGCAGTTTGGTCAGGCCTCCGGAGGCCGGTGGGCGCGCATCAGCCGTTGCGCCCGCAACGCCAGCTGCATGCCCAAGCGGTCGTCGGCGTCCTTCAGCCGGTCCCCGAACAGCTCCTCCAGCTGGCGCAAGCGGTTGCGGACCGTCTGCGGGTGCACCCCCAGCCGCTGGGCGATCTCCGGCGCGCCCCCGCGTGTCTCCAGCCAGGCCAGCAGGGTCTCGCTCAGCCTGTCGCGCTGCTTCTCGCTCAGCGACGCGAACGGGTCCAGGCTCTGCCGGGCCAGCTCGGCCGCCAGGAAGTCCTCGGCCAGGAGCCAGAGCGTCGCCAGGTGGTCGCGGCACCAGATGATCGGGCCGGGGACGTCCGGGCCGGACAGCAGCAGCGCCCGCCGGGCCGTGCGCAGGGCCGCCGGGGCGTCGGCCAGGGGGACCGTCGGGGAGACCGCCGCGCGCCAGCCGTCCAGCTTCACCGCCAGGGGGGCCAGGTCGGCGTCCGGGTCGCTGGTCAGGAGGTACGGCTCGAGCCCTTCGAGGTCGGCGAGGACGCCGTCGCCGAGCAGGTCCGCCGGGAAGTCCGCCGCGTCGGGGCCGCGCTCGAGGGCCACCATCGCCGCCGTCTCCGGGAGGGGCCAGCCCGCTCCGCCCGCCAGGCCCGCGATGCTGCTCGCCGAGCCTTCCGGGGCGCCCGCGATCAGCTCCAGCAGCCGCTTCCGCCGGACCGGGACCGCACCCTCGGCCTCGGCCTGCGCCTGCTGGTACCCCTCGATCGCGGTGGCGCACAGCTCGTCGACGTAGGCGAAGATGGCCTCCGCGGCGACCGAGATGACGGCCGGGTCGACGCCGGCCGCGACCACCCCGGGGTGCATCGCGCGCCAGGCGACCCGGGCCCCGATCGTGGCGCTGTCCTGCAGCGCGTCGAGGTTGCGGCCCTCGGTGAACTCGATCCGGCCGCGGCCGCGGTAGAACTCGATCCAGTGCTCGTGGTCCAGCGCCGGCTCGCCCATCGAGTCGACGCAGTGCTGCACCGCGAACTCGACGCTCTTCACCAGGACCTTGCCGAACACCCCCTTGAGCGGCTGCCCGTAGGCCGGCACCGTGCGCTGCACCTCCTGGATCATCGAGGCCGCCGCGTGCCCGACGTGCGGGCGCAGGCCCGTCCCGAGCGCGCGCGGCAGCGAAGCCAGCAGGCGAAAGCTGCGGTACTCGACCACCAATCCCCCTTCGAGTGCGAGTGTGCGCCGAGCGTATCCGACGCATGTGTCACTGAAAAATCAACGACCGGCTCCCGGAAAGGGTGACGCTCACCCGTCCTTTTGACACGGACGGGTGCGCGTTCTACGCTCCGTGTCAGTATTTCCGAGGAGCCATTTCCCAGTGGAGGACTGAATTCCCCATGCGCGGTTCCGCTGCCTCGGACAGTTCCGTGTGGTCCCGGCTGCCGCACGAGCTCGGTGACGCGGTGCGCCCGCGCATCCCGGAGATCGCCCGGGCCTGCGTCGACGCCATCGCCGCCGAGATTCCGGAATATTCCCGGAGATTCGCCGACGGCCCTGGCCGCGCGACCGCGATCGAGCTGGCGCGCCGCGGGATCGAGCGGGACGTCGGCCGCGTCGGCACGCCCGCGCTGTGGCAAGCCGACCGCCTGGCCGGCTTTCGCGGCCACGGGCGCGACGCGTTCCACAGTGGCCTGAGCCGCGAAGCCGTGCAGGCGGCCGTGCGCGTGTCGAGCCGGGTCACCTGGCGGTGGATCGCCGACATCGCCCGGGAAGCGGGGCTGTCCAGCGACGTCTTGTACGGCGCCGCCGAGGGGATGTTCGCCGACGTCGAGACGTCGATGGCGGCCGTCGCGGAGGGGTACAGCGCGGCCGAGGCGGCGGTGTCGGGCACGGGCGAACGGCACCGCCGGCTGCTGCGCGCGTTGCTCGGCGGCCGGACGCCGGCCGAAGTGGACGGTCTGATCGCGGTGTCCGGGCTGCCGGTGCCCGAGCGGGTGGCGGCGGTGGCGTTCCGAGCGTTGCCGGGCGCCCCGGAGTTCCCGCCCGGCCTGCTCCCGGAGCACGTCCCGGCGGACCCGGCCGGCGACCCGCCGGCGGCCCTGACCCCGGCCCCGGACGTCGACCTGATCGGCTTGACGGCCCTGCCCCCGGGCTGGACGGCGGCGGTCGGCCCCCTGGTCCCGCCGTCGGACGCGCCCGAGTCGTTCCGCATCGCCCGCCGGGCGGTGGACCTGGCCGCCCGCGGGTTGCTGGACGCGCCGGGCCCGGTGATCTGGTGCCGCGACCACGTGACGACGCTGTTGTTGCTCGCGGACGAGTTCCTGGTCGGCCAGCTGGCGTCGACGACGCTCGAGCCGCTGGCGGGACTGCCCGAGCGGCGGCGCGAGCAGCTGGCGGAGACGCTGCTGGCGCTGGTCCGGACCCGCGGGAGCGCGCCTGAGCTGGGCCGGCTGCTCGACCTGCACCCGCAGACGGTCCGCGCCCGGCTGAAGAAGCTGGGCGAGCTGTTCGGCGAGCGCCTGGACGACCCGGCCGAGCGCCTGCGGCTGGAGCTGGCGTTGCTGGCGGAACGGGCCCTGCCGGACCTCGGCTGACGGGCCGGCCTTGTACCTGGCCGGACGACACGCGTGTCTGGGCGGACGACACGCGTACCTGGGCGGACGACACGCGTGATTGGGGGGTCGACACGCGTGATTGGAGGGTCGACACGCGTACTCAGCCGGACGACTCGCGTGCCTGGGTGGACGACACGCGTGATTGGGGGGTCGACACGTGTGTTTGGGGGGTCGGCACGCGTGATTGGGGGGTCGACACGGGAATGGCCTGGTTCGGTGGGGCCGGATTGGCTCGTGGCTGGGGGCCGGGGTCGCTTTAGGGTGGCCGGTATGACCGGATTGCTCACCGAGCGGCTGCGCCAAGCCTCCGAGAACGCCGTCGCCATGTGGAGCACTCTGGCCCGCGCGCGGGGGGACCGCGTCGAAGACCACGCCGGTTTCACCGTCGTCGACGGGCGCCGGTTCCGGATCATGCTGCGGACCGCGACGCCCGGCGACGCCGCCGTCGAGGAGCTGAGCGCGCTCGCCGAGGCGAGGCGGGCCGAGGGGCGGGCCGTCGTCGTCGAAGATCCCTTCCGGACCCTTGACCTGACCCCTCTCGGGATGACCGCCGGGCAGCTGCCCGTGATGGCCCGCGAGCCCGGGTCCGCCCCGGAAGCCGACGGCGTCGAGCGCATCCGGACCGCCGCCGACCTGGTCGGAGCCGAAGACCTGATCGTCCGCGGGTTCCCGCTGGAGGAGTACCAGCCCCACCGCCCCGGCAACGTCTTCCCGGCCGTCCTTCTGCAACAGGCCACCGCGTTCTTCCGCAAGGGCGGCCAGGGCGCCTGCCTCACCATGGCCCACGGCGGCGTCGGCGGCGTCTACTGGGTGACCACCCTGCCCGAACACCGCTCCCAGGGGGTCGGGCGCGCGCTGATGCACGCCGTCCTACGGCACTTCGAGGGCCTGCCCGTCACGCTGACCGCCTCGCGGTCCGGGCGGCCCCTCTACGAGAAGCTCGGCTTCACCGACCTCGGTGACGCGAACTGGTGGCGCTGACGGGAACACCCACCGCCGGTAGCCGAACCAGCGGAACGCCGTCCCCGCCAGGGTGCCGAGCAGCATCCCGGCGACGAAGTCCGCGACCTCCTGCGTCCAGTAGCCGACGTGCGGCACCGACAGGTGCAGCACGTACCGCGACACCAGCGCCGGCACCAGGTTCACCGCCACCGCGCCCGCGTTGACCGCGAAGAACAGGGTCGCCTCCCGCAGCCGCCCGTGGCCGCCGCGGGAGGCGAACGACCAGCGGCGGGACAGCAGGTACGCGAACGCCGTCGAGACGATCGTGGCGATCGCGAGGGCCGTCACCGGCTTCTCACGGCACACGGTGAGCTTCAGGCTGTAGTCGCCCAGTAGGGTGACCGCGTACGCGGCCAAGCCGACGACCGCGAAGCGGAACAGCGCTTGCATGGTTCCTCCAGGTGACGCCGAACGGGTGGAGGTTTTCGATGGCACGCACAGGCGGTGAGGGCGAGCTCCCCTCGGTCGCCGAGCTGGTGAACCTTTCGCAGACGAAGCCGCTGATGATCCGCGGTGAACTCGACGCGAAGCTCGCCGAAGAAGCGGCGGCCACCGACCCCGATCCCACCCCGGATCCGCTGGCCATCCTCGACGCCGAGCTGGCCGCGGACGACGCCGAAGACAGCCGCCCGCAGGAGGCGCCGCCCGCCGACCGGACCCGCCGCGCGAAGCCGTACGTCCTCGCCGCGGGCGCGGCCGTCGGGCTCGGGCTGGCCGCCGTCGTGCTGCTCCAGCCGCACCAGGTGGGCGGGACCGCCGTGCCGCCGCCCGGCGCGCCCGCCCCGGTCGTGCCGCCGCCGACCTCCAGCGAAGCCGTCGAGACGATGAGCGCCTCGGCCGCGCCGCCGCCGCTCACCGCCGAGGTCCGGCACAGCACGGCCGAGACCACCAGCGCGCCGGCCGGTGCCGGGCGCAAGCCCGCACGCGCCGACGCGCCGACGCCGACCTCGGCGTCGCCGGAAGACCAGTGGCGCGAGTACGTCAGCTCGGTGATGAGCTCGTGGCAGCAGCACCCCCGCGGCGGCCGGAACCGCTGATCAGCAGCTCGCCGGGGCCGGCTTCCCGGCGATCCGGTCCTTCACGAAGGCCAGGACGTCGGCGTTGCCGGTGTAGACCAGCGTGATGTGGTCGGTGTCGTAGGTCTTCCAGGTCTCCTGGACGCCGGCCGCGCAGTACGCCTTGTGCAGGCTGTCGGCCTGCGCGAACTGCACCAGCTGGTCGCCGGTCGCGTGGTAGAGGAACACCGGCACCCGCGGCGGGGTCCCGCCCAGCTTGTTCTCGTTCAGCCGCGCCACCCACGCGGGCTTGATGTAGCCCGGGCCGGTCGTGTAGTCCGCGATCTTCTGGTTCGCGTACGTCGTGAGCAGCTCGAACGTGCACGCGCTCTGCTTCATCTCGGCCAGCTTCGCCCGGCCGTTGCCGCTGAGGAACGAGTCGAGCTGCAGCTCGGGATACGCCTGGTCGAGGCCGAGCAGCGCGTAGGCGAAGACGCCGAAGCCGAACTTGCCGTCGAGCTGCAGCGTCACCTGGACCAGGTCGGCCGGCACCCCACCGGCCGCGATGCCGACGAGGTTCAGCTCCGGCGCGTACGTCGGCTGCAGCTCGCCCGCCCACGCCGCGGCCCCGCCACCCTGCGAATATCCGCGGAAGACGACCTTCGCCGACGCCGACAGCCCGGCCGCGCCGAGCCGCTGGGCCGCGCGGACCGCGTCGATCACCGCGGGACCCTCGGACCGGCCCACGACGTACGTCGTCTTCGGGGCCGGCTGGTAGCCCTCGTAGTCCGGGACGGCGACGGCGTACCCCGCGTCGAGCAGGTCGTCGAGGCCGGGCTGCTCGTAAAAGGCGCCGATGTCGATCATCTTCGACGGCGTGCAGGCGAACGCCGGGCCGTGCGTGCCCGGGGCGAACGCGACGATCGGCGCCGTAGCGCGGTCGGCGGTCTTCGGCACCAGGACCGTGCCGGTGACGGCGTCGGGCTGCCCGAGCGCGTTCGTCGACAGGTACATCACCTGCCAGGCGTCGACCGACGCGTGCCGGGGGCCGGCGTTCGACGGCCGCCACCGGATGACGTCCCCCGGTTTGCCCGCCGGCAACGGGGACGGCGGCACGTAGAACGCGTCGTCGGCCGGGGCGGGCGCGGCGGCGGCCACCGCCGGTGCGGAGACCGTGGCCAGCACCAGTGCCACCAGCGTGGCGAGCACGCGGCGGGCGGTCACGCGCCGGTCCCGTAGACGCGCTTGCAGGTCGCGGACTCGCTGAAGGCCAGGTTCAGCTCGGGGTTCGCCTTGAGGTCCTTGATCGGGCCCTCCGGGTCGGCCAGCTGCCCCATGGTCGAGTCCGCCTCGGCGATGACCTTGCGCAGGCTGGGCTGGTCGGTCACCTTCGCCTGCGCCATCTTGGTCTTCGTCTCGGCGAGCTTGGTCTTCGTCTCGGTGAGGTTGCCGGTGGCCTTGTCCACAACGGACTGTCCATCCGGGACGGGCGGAACACCGGCGCCGCGCAGGCCGCCCGCCATGTCGTCGAGGGCCGAGCCCAGGCGCCCCAGGAAGTCCACCATCGCGTCCCGGGTCTTCACCGGGTCGGCTTCGTCGACGGCGGGCGGCTGGGAGAGCTTGGCCGAGCCCGCGGCCACGCCGGTGCACACCTTGTCGACCCAGGCGAGCGCCGCGGGGTCGGCGTGCCGGCCCGGGTCGGGCGGGGCGTCCGAAGCGCACGCGGCGCACGACAGAACCGCGGCCGCCGACATCACGAGCACCGCGCTGTGCATTCTTTTCATGGGTTTCGAAGCTACGCGTCGCGGAACTGGGCGGGCAAGAAGAGAATGGGTGGTTGGCACGCGCGTCAACATTCCGGAGCCCGGATTTGTCACCCGCGTCAGCGGTTCGAAGGTGCCGCTGGGCTGGGGAAACCTTCCCTGGCCTGCTAGGAAACCGGGTGGTCTGACGTGCCGGTGTGACAATTTGCGGTGTCTGTGTGGCCTTTTCACCGAAAACCCTTGATCGGCGCCGCAGGCGCTCGTTAGCTTACGGTCCGGCCGCGATTACGTGAAACGCGCCGCCGTTTCGTATCACTGTTGATACACGGAAGGACCATCGTGAGTCACCCAAGAGGCAAGAAGAAGACGGTCGCGGCCGCCGCGGCCGCGGGTGCGGTCGGGCTCATCGCCACCGCGCTCGTGGTCGGTGCCCAGGCCAGCGCCGCCGACCCGATTTCGCTGACGCTGAACTACCACTGCACCTTCCCGCTGGTGGGTTCCCAGTCGCTGAAGGTGGTGATCAACACCGACCTGCCGACCACGGTGAACACCGGGCAACCGACCGGCGCGTTCGACATCAAGGCCGTGTCCACCATCAACGCGGACACCGTCAGCGGCCTGAGCCTGATCGGCGCCACCACGCTGGAAGGCACCGCCACGGCCAGCGCGACCGTCGCCGCGCCGAGCCTCAACCTGCCGGTCAGCGTGCCGATCACGCTGGACAAGACGAACATCCCGGCGTCCGGTGAGATGAACATCAACGCGGCCGGCAAGACGCCGTCGCTGACGTTCACCCAGGCCGGCCAGGCGAAGATCACCGTGGGCGACCTGAACCTCAAGGTCACCCCTCGCAAGGCCGACGGGTCGGTCACCGGCATCACGCCGGACGGCACGATCGACGCGCCCTGCACGCAGGACAGCGGCCAGAACAACACCCTGGCCACGATCACCATCAACGGTGGTGGCGGGCCGACCACGACGCCGCCCACCACGACCCCGCCGGTCACCACGCCGCCGACGACCACGCCGCCGGTGACGACCCCGCCCACCACCACGCCGCCGGGCGGGGGCATCAAGTACTCCTTCGGCATCACCGGCCAGACCGCGCTGAAGTCGCTCGGCAGCACCGCGCCGATCACCGGTTCGTTCGACGCCGACGTCAACCTGTCGGCCAAGACGTTCACCGGCAGCCTGCAGCTGAACCCGACGCACACCGACTTCAAGCTGTTCGGCTTCCTGCAGGGCAGCTCGGACGTCAAGGTCGTGCAGAACGGCCCGCAGACCGGCGAGCTGGTGGGCACCGGCTTCAAGGCGCACATCAAGTTCGACACCTTCCTCACCACGGTCAACCTGTTCGGCATCCCGATCAGCACCGACCCGAAGTGCGGCACGGTCAGCTCCTCGACCAGCGAGATGACCACCGGTCCCGACTTCGACCTGCTCAAGGGCGGCAAGCTGTCGGGCACGTACTCGCTGTCCGCGCTGCAGAACTGCGGGGCGTTCAACGACATCATCAGCGCCTTCGCCAAGAGCGACGGCAACTCGCTGAACCTCACCCTCGCCAAGAAGTGACCTGATCTGCCGGCCCTCGCCGCGCGCCGACCGTGCCGCGGCGGGGGCCGGTGCCACACCCGGAACACTCGAGGAAGGGATCGCCCGTGCGGATCGCCCGGTCGTTGCTCGCCGCCTGCGTGATCGCCTGCGCCGTCGCCACGCCCGCTTCGGCGTCGACGCCGATCGACAAGAAGCTGAACTTCACCTGCCCGTTCCCGCTGATCGGCCTGCAGCAGCTGGCGGTGGAGGTCAAGGCGTCGTTCGAAGTGCCCTCGGCGCCGGGCGGGACGTTCACGACGGCGGACCTCGCGGTTTCGGTGACCGTGCCCGACAAGTCCGCCCGCGGGCTGGCCCTGGTCGGCGCGGCGAGCATCGAAGGGACGGCGTCCGCAGGGGTGACGCTGACCAACGGCCCGCTGACGCTGCCGCTGAGCCTCCCGCTGACGGTGGCGAAGACCGCGGTGCCGCCGTCGGGGGCGTTCACCACGCAGGCGTCCGGTTCGGTCCCGCCGGTCCAGCTGCCGAACGCGGGCAGGACGACGCTGACGATCGGCGGCTTCAGCGCCCGGCTGACGCCGAAGAAAGCGGACGGCTCCTACACCGGGCTGGGCTCGTTCACCTCCGACTGCACGCTCGACCCCGGCCAGGACCCGGTGCTGCTCGGCTTCGACCTGGGGTCTTCGCGCGAATACCGCGTGACCGGCTCGACGACGCTGCCGGCCCTCGGGGCGACCGCGCCGCTCACCGGGTCGTTCGCGGTACCGGCGTTCAGCCCGGCGTTCGACCGGACCCGGGCGGAGTTCAAGGTGTTCGGGTTCGTGCCCGGGACAGCCGACCTCCAGTTCAGCCCGGACGGCCCGCAAACCGGCGAGATCACCGGTGACGGCTTCGTCGCGCACGCGAAGCTGGCGCTGGCGCTGCCCCGGGTGACGTTGTTCGGGCTGCCGGTCGCGGACGCCGGGTGCCGGGCGAGCGCTTCGATCCCGGTCGACCTGAAGACGGGCACCGGGTTCGCGCTCGCGTCGGGCGGGCCGGTGAGCGGGCAGTACGCCATCCCGCCGCTGACCGGCTGCGGCACGTTCACGGAGTACCTCAGCTCGCTGGTCCGAAGTGACAGCAACACGTTCGCCGTCACGTTGACCGCGCGCTGACTGCCGCTCACCTTCCGCGCGTATACCTGGGGGAATGCGCCGAACCACTGTGGGGATCCTGGTCGTTGTCACGCTGCTCGCCACCGCCGCGCCCGGGGAGGCGGCCGGCCTGAGCCGGGACCCGGTGGCGGTGCTCTACGACCGGGACCACGCGTTGCACGTCCTCAACGCCGGCGCGACCGACGACGAGCTGACGCTGCGGACGCAGGCGCTGGCGTCGAGCGCGTGGGCGTTCTTCCGGGGCACTTCGCCGCTCTACTACCGCGACCTGGGGGAACTGCCGCCGTCGGCCTACGCCACCGCGGGCGGGGACGTGTGGCTGACCGGTGACGCGCACCTGGAGAACACCGGCGCCGACCGCGGGGCCGACAACGAAGAGCAGTTCGCGCTGAACGACACCGACGACGCCTGGCGCGGTTCGTGGACGTGGGAGCTGCGCCGCGAAGCCGTGTCGATCGTCCTCGCCGGCCGGGCGGACGGCCGCGGCGCGAGCCAGATCGCCACCGACGTCGACACCTTCGTCGCCGAGTACGCGCAGTGGATCGCCAAGTTCCACGGGACCGGTGACGAGGCGAGCTGGCGGCTGACCTCGAGCAACACCTCCGACCTCGTCGGGGACCTGATCGACGACGCCGCGGGGGACAAGCGGGCCGACCTGATCGCGAAGTGGACCACCGGCGGCCACTTCATGAGCGATCCGCAGCTGCCGGCGGTGTCCGCGGCGACCCGCACCCAGCTCGGCAACGCGATCGCGGCCTACCGGACGACCGCGGGGCGGCCGCTCAAGGCGTCCGAAGCCGTCGTCAAGGACGTGCGGCGGCGGACCGGCGCGGGCACCGGCAGCCTCGGCCGCTTCCGCTGGTACGTGCTCGTCGAGGGCGACACGACGGCGAATTCCGACGACCGGATCCTGGAGGTCAAGCAGGAGGTCGACCCGGCGCCCCGGCAGCTCGCGCCGAACGCCACCACCCTCACCGGCGGGCAGCGGCCGGCGCTGGCCCTGCGCTGGCTCGCCGGCCAGTCGGACCCGCTGGCCGGCTGGGCGAGCGTCGGCAGCACGCCGGTGCTGGTCAAGGAGAAGTCCCCGTTCGCCGAAGACCTGGAGATCGGCGACCTGACGACGTCGGCGATCTGGGACGACACCGTCCGCGACGTCGCCCGCCTGCTCGCCGCGGCGCACTCGCGCGCCGACCAGGACATCGCCGGCACCGGGGTGACGTACTCGGCCGACGCGGCGATCGACGGCGCGATCACGTCCGTCTCCGGGCTGCAGGCCGAGACGCGGGCCTTCGCGACGAGCTACGCCGACCAGGTCACCCGCGACTGGCAGGCGTACGTGACCGCGAAGAACAGCGGGCGGCCGCTCTTCTGAGGCGTCCCGCGAGGCGGTGTCCGGCTGTCACCCGAACCGTTATCCACCAGGTGTCACACGGGGGTGCTATAAAACGCTACCCCGGTGGGACCGGTTTCGCGGCCGTAGGCGGCCGCCGCCGGTGCCGCTAGGGTTGATCGTCTGGATGTGCTGGCTCAAGAGCAGCCGAACGGGAGACGCCGGTGACCGCCGCGCTCGACTCATCGTGGGATCCCCGCACGCGCCTGCGGGTGCTCCTGATCGAGGACGACGACGGCGACGCCCTGCTGGTCGAAGAGATGCTGGCGGACACGAACGTGCCGTACGTGCTCGAACGCGTCGAGACGCTCTCCGCCGCGCTCAACGGCCCGCTCACCGCCGACTGCGTCGTGCTCGACCTCCAGCTGCCCGACGCGATGGGCCTGAGCGGGCTGACCAAGCTCGGGCAGCACGCCCCCGGGGTCGCGGTGGTCGTCCTGACCGGGCAGCACGACCAGGCCACCGGCGTCGCCGCGGTCGCCGCCGGCGCGCAGGACTACCTCGTCAAGGACCAGGTCGACGGTCCGCTGCTGGTCAAGGCACTGCGGTTCGCCCGCGAACGCAAGCGCGCCGAGCAGGTCGAGCAGCAGTTCCTCCAGCAGCAGCTGCTCGCCCGGGAGAACGCGCGGCTCGAACGCGGCCTGCTGCCCAGCCCGCTGCTGCGCGATCCCCACCTCGACCTGGCCGCCCGCTACCGGCCCGGCCGCAACGGGTCCCTGCTGGGCGGCGACTTCTACGACGCCATCGAGCTCGACGACGGCACCGTGCACATGATGATCGGCGACGTCTGCGGCCACGGCCCGGACGAGGCCGCGCTCGGCGTCGCCCTGCGGATCGCGTGGCGCTCGCTGGTGATGGCCGGCCTGCCGATGCCCGACGTGCTGAGCATGGTCGAGCGGGTCCTGGTGCACGAGCGGATCGAGCCGCTGTTCGCCACCGTCTGCATGGTCGTCGTCGCGCCGGACCGAAGATCCCTGCGCCTGTCGCTGGCCGGGCACCTGCCGCCGCTGCTGCTCACCCCCGGCGACGGGCACCTGCTCTCCGGCGAGCGCCTCGGCGTCCCGCTCGGCGTCGTCGAGGGCGCCAAGTGGGACGCGCTGGAAGTGCCCCTGGAGCCCGGGTGGTCCCTGATGCTGTACACCGACGGCGTGTTCGAGGGCCGCGTCGGCGCCGGGTCCGAACGGCTGGGCCACGAGCGGATGGCCGCGCTGGTGATCGACATCAAGCGCGGCACCGGGCTGGACAGCCACGCGCTGCTCGACGAGCTGATCGCCCGCGCCGAACGGCTCAACTCCGGCCCGCTCGACGACGACGTCGCTCTTGCCCTGCTCAGCCACGACCCGGAAGCCGAGGCCGATGAGCGCTGACGTACGCGGCTGGCCCATCCGCCGCCGGCTGGCGCTGCTCGCCGCCGCCGAGACCGTGCTGCTGGTGGCCGCGCTGATCGCGGCCGGGATCGCGTTGCACAACCTGACCGAGGCCCGGACCCGCCTGCTCGACGTGATCGCGCCACAGCGCCTCGCCGCGACCCAGCTGTCGACCGCCCTGCTGAACCAGGAAAGCGGGGTCCGCGGCTACCAGCTCGGCCGGCAGCCGGCCTTCCTGGTGCCCTACACGGACGGGATGCGGTCGCAGGCCGACGCGGTGAGGCAGCTGCGGCAGCTCGGCGCGACCCCGGGCACGCAGATCGGCGACGACCTCGACGCCGTGCTGCGGGCGGCCACCGCCTGGCAGGACGCGGCCGCGCCGACCATCGCGCCCACCGCGCCGCCGGTCACCGCGGACCAGGTCGAGCGCGGCCGGACGCTGTTCGTCGACGTCCGCACGGCCCTCGACACCCAGCTCGACCACCTGGCCGCGCTCCGCGACACCGGCCGCGGCGACCTCGACGCGGCGGCGAACTTCCTGAACGCGATGTTCGTGGCCGTCGCCGTGCTCGTCCTGCTGCTGTTCGCGTTCCTGTTCTTCGGCCTGCGGCAGGTCGTCACCCGGCCGATCCTCCGGCTGGCCGGGCAGGTCCGCCGGGTCGCCGACGCCGACGTCCACAGCCCGGTGCGGGGGAGCGGACCGCGGGAGATCGCCCAGCTCGGCGCGGACGTCGAGGCGATGCGGCAGCGCATCCTCGACGAAGTGGCCGAGCTCGAGCAGGCGCACGCGCTGCTCGACCGGCGCACGCGCGAGGCGGAAGAGTCCAACGCCATGCTGGACCGGCGCACCCGCGAGCTGAAGCGGTCCAACGCCGACCTCGAGCAGTTCGCCTACGTCGCTTCGCACGACCTGCAGGAACCGCTGCGGAAGGTGGCGAGCTTCTGCCAGCTGCTCCAGCGGCGCTACCAGGGCCTGCTCGACGAGCGCGGCGAGCAGTACATCGAGTACGCCGTCGACGGCGCGAAGCGGATGCAGGTGCTGATCAACGACCTGCTGGCCTTCTCGCGAGTCGGCCGCAAACCGGGCGAGCACGTCGTGGCCGACGCGGGTGCGCTGGCCGACGACGCGATCGCCAACCTCGAGGTGGCGTTGTCGCTGAGCGGCGGCAAGGTCAGCCGCGGCGAGCTGCCCGAGGTGCGCGTCGAGCCGGCGCTGATGACGGCGGTGTTCCAGAACCTCATCGGCAACGCGCTGAAGTTCAAGGGCGAGACGCCGCCGGAGGTCCGGGTCAGCGCCGAGCGCGACGGCGACGACTGGGTGTTTTCGGTGTCGGACAACGGGATCGGCATCGACCCCGAGTACGCCGAACGAGTGTTCGCGCTGTTCCAGCGGCTGCACACGCGGTCGGCGTACCCGGGCACCGGGATCGGCCTGGCCCTGTGCCGCCGGATCGTCGAGTACCACGGCGGCCGGATCTGGCTCGACACCGAAGCCGCGGACACCACCTTCCGCTTCACCCTGCCCGCCGCCGCCGAGGAAGGGGGCACCACGTGACGCAGCAGCCCGCCCCGATCGACATCCTGCTCGTCGAGGACGACCCGGGTGACGTCCTGATGACCCGGGAAGCCTTCGCGCACCACAAGATCCGCAACCCGCTGCACGTCGCCGAGGACGGCGTCGAAGCGCTGCGGTTCCTCAAGCGCGAAGGGCCGTTCGGCGAGGCGCCGCGGCCGGGGCTGATCCTGCTCGACCTCAACCTGCCCCGCAAGGACGGCCGGGAGCTGCTCGGCGACATCAAGCAGGACCCGGGCCTGCGCACGATCCCGGTGGTCGTGCTGACCACGTCCGAAGCGGAGGAGGACATCCTGCGCAGCTACGAGCTGCACGCCAACGCCTACGTCACCAAGCCGGTCGACTTCGAGAAGTTCGTCGAAGTGGTCCGGAAGATCGACGATTTCTGGGTCACCGTGGTGAAGCTCCCGCACCGGTAGCCGTTTGGCGGGGAGTGCGGCACGATGGGAGGCCGTGACCCCTTCGACGCCGGACCTGCCCGCCACCGAGCTGGCGGTGACGCTCGACTGGCGGGGCCGAGCCGCGGTGCTGGCCGTGGCGGGGGAGATCGACCTGGTCAGCGCGCCGGAGTTCGGGGAAGTCGTCGACGTGGTGCTGGCCCGCGGGCCGGAGAAGCTGGTGGTCGATCTGCGTGAAGTGACGTTCTTCTGCTCGGCGGGGCTGCAGGTGCTCGCGGCGGCCCACCGCAGGCTGGCCGAGCGCGCGTTGTGCGTGGTGAGCGATTCCCCGGTGACGTCGGGCCCGTTGAAGACGACCGGGCTCGACACGTGGATCGGCGTCCACCCGACCGTCGACGAAGCACTCGCATGACCCCGCAACCGTTCCGCTGCCACGACGTCCCGGCGGCGCCCGGTGCCCTCCGCAGCCTGCGGCACGACCTGATGGCGTGGGTGCTGGCGGCGGGCGTCGACGAGGCCCGGGCCGGCGACATCGTGCTGGCCAGTTACGAGGCACTGGCGAACGTGGCCGACCACGCCTACGACGGTTCGGGCGACGGGCTCGTGGACGTCGACGCCACGCTGCTGCCCGGCCGGCTCGAGGTGGTGATCACCGACCACGGGCAGTGGCGGACCCCGGTGCCGGACACCCGCCAGGTTTCGCTGCGCGGCCGGGGATTGCTGCTGCTGCGGGCGAGCGCCGACCGCGCGGACATCACGTCCGGCGATTCCGGCACGGTCGTCACCCTGACCTGGGACCTCGACGCGGTGCCCGACGTGGGCTGAAGGCCACCCCGGGGTTTCCGGGGTGGCCTTCAGCGGCTACTTGACGACGGCTCCGGTCTTCGGGTCGAGCGTCACCTTCCGGGCCTGCGGCCACCAGAAGTCGAACATCCCGTTGAGCGGATTCGCGCGCGTGTCGAACGACGCGTCACCGATCCGGCCGGTGAACCAGTTGTCCTCGATGAACTTCAGCACCGAGGTCTGGTCGGTCAGCGTGTGGTCGACGTGGTTCACCTTGCTGTACGGCGAAACCACCAGCAGCGGCAGGCGCGGGCCGTAGCCGCAGCGGTCGGCGTACTTGCCCACCGTCGTCGCCTTGCCCGTGCAGACCGCCTGGTCCTGCGATGCGTCGTGCGAGCCGTTGAGGATCGGCGACTTCTGGTGGTCGTACCAGCCGTCGGAGTCGTCGTAGGCCAGCACGATCGCCGTCGACTTCCAGTCCGGGGACTGCTGGATCTTGTTGATCTCGCTCACCACGAACTGCTGCTCGTCCAGCGGGTCCGAGTAGCCCGCGTGGCCGTCCTGGTACTGCGGGGCCTTCAGGAAGCTCACCGCGGGCATCGAACCGGCCTTGAGCGAGTCGTTGAAGTCGGAGATGTCGTACTGGTGGTTCGCGCGGTCGGTCTGGCCGATCGCCTGCACCGAGGACGGCGGGAGGTGCTTCGGGTTCGCCGTCGACGGGTAGTACTGGAACGGCTCGTGGTGCGGGCTGTAGTCGACGACCGCGTTGCCGCCGATGTTCGCGTGGGTCTGGCCGCACACCGCGTACCCGTTGGCCGTGCCGGTCGGGCGGAAGCCGCCCTGGAACCAGCCCCACGTGACGTGGCGCTGGTTGAGCAGGTCACCGATGTTGCGGCCGTGCATGGTGGCCAGGTTGTCCTTGCTCGTGTGGTTCTTGCCCGAGCAGTCGTCCCACGCCGGGTCCGGGTCGTTGATCATCGTGCCGATGCCGCTGGAGTCCGGCGACTGCACGGCGTAGGCGTCGCTGACCGGCTCGTGCGTCACCGGGTCGACGGCCTGGACACCGTGGGTGTTGCCGGAGATCAGGTCGATCGCGCCCGGGCTGGACGGGCCGAACACCGTGTTGAACGAGTTGTCGTTCAGCGCGTAGTGCTGGGCGTAGTTCCACATGCCGGTGACGGTGTTGCCGTCGTAGTAGTCCATGACCAGGCCGGGTTCACCGAACAGGATCGGCTGCCCGGTGCACTTGTCGGTCTCGGTCTTCTCGACGAACTTGTCCATCTTGCCGCCGTTGAAGGCGGCCTGCTCGGCGCCGTAGTTGTGGTTCTGGTCGCAGGTCAGCGCCTGCTGGGGCGTGAGCCGCTTCGGGTTGTAGGCGTTCGGGTTGTCGGTCAGCAGCTTCTTGTCGAGGCCGTTGACCTTCGGGGTGCCGTGCGCGGCGGTGAACGGGGTGCCGTCCGTGTTGGCCGCGTCCGGGTAGGTGCCGAAGTAGTGGTCGAACGAGATGTTCTCGCCGAAGATGACGACGACGTGCTTGATCGGCGTCGACGTCGGGATCCAGTGCGCGGGGAACAGGTTCAGCGGCTGGGCGTCCGCGGTGGTCGCCGCGGAGCCGGTGACGACGGCCAGCGCGGCCACCGAGGCGAGGGCCCCGGCACCGAGCAGGCCGCGTCGTCGCCGTCGGGTCTTTCTGTCCACAGGGGATTCCTTTCGTGGTGGGGTTTGGCTCGTCAGGTGAGCAGGGAACGCCCGAAGTGGTCGTCCGGGCCGGTGACGCCCGGCAGCGCGAAGAAGTAGCCGCCGCCGAACGGGGAGATGTAGTCGGTCAGGGGTTCGTCGGCCAGCCGCGTCTGGACCGCCTCGAACTGGCGCTCGAGGTCCTGCTGGTAGCAGACGAAGAGGAGGCCCATGTCCAGGTTGCCGTTGCTGTCGACGCCGCGGTCGTAGTTCACCGCGCGGCGCAGGATCCGGCTGCGGTCGGTCTCCGGCGTGCGCGGGTTCGCCTTCCGGATGTGGCTGGTCAGCGGGATGACGGTGCCGACGGGGTCGTCGGAGTACCGGGGGATGTCGGTCTCCTGCGTGCCGTCGAGCGGGGCACCGGTGTCACGGCGGCGGCCGAACATGTTCTCCTGCTCGGCCAGGGAGACCCGGTCCCAGAACTCGACGAGCATCCGGATCAGCCGGACGACCTGGTAGCTGCCGCCGGCGGTCCACGCGGGCTCGCCTTGTGTCCACACCAGACTGTCTATTTCGGACTCGGTGGGGTTGGCCGTGCCGTCCTTGAAGCCCATCAGGTTGCGGGGCGTGCCGTCCGGGCGCGGCGGCGAGGTGAAGCCGTTGAGCTTCCAGCGCAGCTGCATGCCGCCGCGGGTGGCGCGGGCGATGTCCCGCAGCGCGTGCAGGACGGTGTCGGTGTCGTTCGCGGACAGGACGAGGCTGAGGTCGCCGTGGCACTGGGCGGGATCGAGGGCGTCGTTCGGGAACGTCGTCATCGGCTTCAGCTTGGCGGGCTTGAGGTTCGCCAGGCCGTACCGGTCGTCGAAGAGGCTCGCGCCGACGCCGAGGATGACGCCGAGATCGCTGCCGGGCACCACGGGCCCGAGCACGCCGGAATCGGCGGGCGGAGCGGTGATCCCGAGCGCGGCGGGCGCCCCGCCGGCGGTGAGGAACCGCGCCCGCTCGGTGATGGCGCGGAACAGATCGGTGAGTTCGGCCTTGGACTCGGCAACGGCATCGAAGGAGGCGACGACGGTCTGGGCCGGCGGCTTGCGGAGGATGGCGGCCTGGTGGGGCCCGTGGAAGGGCACGGGCGAGCTGCCCTCGGTGACGGTCGCGGAGGAGGCGCCCAGCCCGGCCCCGGCCGCCACGGTGAGGCCCGCGCCCATGGCGGCCCGGCGCAGGAAGGACCGGCGGGGGAGGCCGGTGCCGGCGGCGGGAGGCGAGCCCGCGGTCCGGTTTTCGCGAGGTAGGTCGGTCACGAGACCCTCCCCGACTCGGGGATCGCGGTGCGGGCGACGCCGGTTCCGGGGCCGTGAGGCGAGCCCGCGGTCCGGTTCTCGCGAGGTAGGTCGGTCACGAGACCCTCCCCGGCTCGGGGATCGTGGTGGGGTGGAGGGGGGTTCGGTGAGCGGAGCCGGTTGCGGCGTGGTCTGTGGTGGCGCGAGGCAGGTCGGTCACGAGACCCTCCCCGACTCGGGGATCGCGGTGGGGCGGAGGGGGGTTCGGTGAGCGGAGCCGGTTGCGGCTTGGTCTGTGGTGGCGCGGGGCAGGTCGGTCACGAGACCCTCCCCGGCTCGGCGATCGTGGTGAGGCGGAGGGGGGTTCGGTGAGCGGAGCCGGTCGCGGTGGTGTGGTGCGGCGAGTTCGTCACGAGACCCTCCTCGGCTCGGCGATCGCCGCGATCGGGGCCAGCAGTTCCGTCAGCTCGCTCACGTCCGCGTTGAGCTTCTGCCGCTGCTCCCGGCCCAGGTCGGCCGGGCGGAGCCAGGTGCCGTCCGGGCGGCGGGCCGCGTCCAGTGCCTTCTGCGTGCGGTCCAGCCAGCTGTCCACCTTGGACAGTTCCGGGTACCTCGGCGCCAGCAGCGGCCGCAGGACGTCGAGGACCGCGCGGGTGCCGTCGAGGTTCGCGCGGGCCGTGGCCAGGTTCGTGCCGCTGCCGTAGTCGGTGCGGCCGGTCAGTTCGAACTGCAGCGTGTTCTCCATGATCTCGTGCGCGCGCAGCCCGAGGTCGTTCCCGTCGACCTGGCTGTCGGCGAAGGACGTCTGCAACGCGTGGGCGTCGGTGTCGAGCTGGTCGGCGACGGCGCCGAGCGCGCCCAGGTCCTCGCCGTGCCAAAGGCCCTGCTCCAGGCGGTGGAAGCCGGTGAAACCCGGGTCGGCCGGGCCGTTCGGCAGGCCGTCGGCCGTGCCGTTGAGAGCGCCGTCGGAGTCGCCGAACGCGTCGTAGGCCGCGCCCAGCCGCTCGTACGTCAGGTGGGCCGTCAGCCACGCCGCCCGGCTCGCCGCGCGGTCGCCGCCGTGCACGGTGTTCTTCAGCGCGCCCGTGTTCGCGACCAGCTCGCCCAAACCCGTCCGGACGTGCTGCTGGTAGGCCTTGAGCGGCCCGAGCAGGTCGTCGTGCGTCACCGGCGCGACGCCCGGCCCGGTCCGCTCGGCGCCGCCGGTGATCCGCACGGCCGGCCCGACGATCGCGCCCGCGTCCTCGGGCAGGCAGCGGAACGCGTAGCTGCCGTTGCCCAGGTTCACCTGCAACGGCCGGGTCGTCGCCGCGCCGAGGCCCTCGACCTCGCCGTAGATCACGCCGGTCGCCGGGTCGATCAGGTCGACCTCGGCGGTCACCGACCCGGTGTTGTGCAGGCGGAACGTCTGCGGCCCCGGCTTCGGATCCGTCCAGCCGGTGCCGCACGACGAGCGCGAGACGGCGATCTCGGGATCGACGGCGGCCGCGCTGTCCGGCCAGAACGCCACGACGGCGCCCGCCGCGGCGGCCACGACCACGGCCACCACGATCCAGCGGGTACGCACTGACCCCGGCACGCGCACTCTCCCGTCACTCGATCGGACCATCACCGGTCACGGATTATGCGAGCCTAACGCCCGGAAAACCGAACCGGATCCGATCGAAAGAGGGAAGTTCACCCGGACTTCAGCCGGCCGAACACAAAAGAGGGAGGATTCAGACGTATTGCTGTGCCAGATCTGTCTTGTTCGCGATGTTCGACCGGTTTGGCCAGGTCACGGAAGCGGAGACCCGGTCTCCAGCAGCGTCTTCAGGCTGGACAGCAGCGCGGGCCAGCCCTGGCTGCACATCTCCAACGTCGTGCTGCCGGCGTCGAAACCGTCGTGGAGCACGGTCAGCTTCACCATTTCCCCGTGCGGTTCCAAGGTGAACGTGACTTTGGACCGGCTTTCCCGCTGCAATTTCGCGAGCGTTTCTTCGTCGACGCCGTTCGCTTTCGCCCAATCCGCCGTGAACGTGTGCCAGGTGTAGGACAGCCGTCGATGGGGTTCCGATTCGAGGACGACCTGTTCGGCGTCGCTGGTTTTCGCGCCGCGCTCGGCCCACGTCATCGGCGAGCCCGTTTTCCAGTCGGTTTCGAAGGAGACGCCCCAGTACTGGCTCGTGAACGCCGGATCGGTAAGCGCTTGCCAGAGCTTCTCCGGCGTCGTGTTGATGTAGGTGGTGTACGCGAAATCGTTCATCGGTGCGGACTCCAGTGCTCGTTTGAGATCGGCCAGCGCGCCGGCCCGCCGCCGGTCGTAGCGGGTCATCCAGCGCTCGGCGATCGCGTTGATCGGCGCGGCGTCGAGGTGGTGCAGCTTTTCGCGGCCGCGCCAGGTGGTGGTGATCAGCCCGGCCGCCTCGAGCACGGCCAGGTGCTTGCTCACCGACTGGCGGGCCATGTCCAGCCCCGCGCACAGCTCGCGCAGGGTCTGGCCGTTGCGCTCGTTGAGCACGTCCAGCAGCTGGCGGCGGCTGGGGTCGGCCAGCGCCTTGAAGACCTCGTCCATCGCGCCTTCCCGGTGACATGCAGCCGTCCGGCTGCCTTTTGACGATAGGCAGCCAGACGGGTGCATGTCAACCGGGGGTCAGCGGAAGCGGATCACCGTGATGCTCGCGAGGACGAAGAAGACGAGGACGACCAGCGTGCCGGTCTGCCCGCCGGACGAGCGCGTCACCACCTGGTCGACGGCGCCGGTCAGCCGCACCCCGCACTCCGCGATCACGGTGTGCCGCCCGGCCTCGATGCGGGTGAACTCGACCGGCGCGGTGAAGGCGCCGGAGCCGTCGGTGTAGGCGGTGCCGACCTCGGTGCCGTCCGACACGAGGGTCACCATCCGGCTCGGCTGGCAGCCCTTCCCGGACGCCGAGAGCGGCTCGCCGGCCTTGATGCTCGGCCGGTCGAGCACGAGTTCACCGGGCTTCGGAGCGGTGCTGGACGTCGTGGGCGTGCCGGGCGTGGCCGGCGGCGTGGTGGTCGGCGGGGTGGTCGTGGTGGTCGGCGGCGTGGTGGTGGCGGGGGTGGCCGGGGTCGTGGTGGTGCCGGGCCGCGTCGGCCGCGTGGTGACCGGCGGGGGCGGCGTGGTCGTCACCGGCGGCGGGGGCGTGGTGGTGGTGACCCCGGTGACGACGAAGGTGCCGCTGGCGGTCTGCTTCTGGCTCGTGCAGGTCGCGGTCACCGTGTAGGAGCCCGGCTTCGCGTCGGACGGGACGGCGGTGGCGAACTGCCCGCTGGTCGCCGGGGCCACTTTCTGGCCGAGCGTCGAGCCGGCCCAGAAGAAATTGATGATCCGGCAGGTCGGGAAACCGTTCCAGGAAATGGTGAAGGAACTGCCCGCCGGGCCGGTCGACGGTTTCAAACCAACCGACGGCGGAACTTGTGCGTTACCCGTGCCCGCCGCCGTGAGCAGAAGCAACGTTCCGGCCACGGCGCCGAAAAACAGCCGAACCACGAATCGCATTGGGACGTCCCTCCCCGGTGTGTGCTCGCTGTAGCATTCCGGACCAGTCGGATAACGCAAGTAGGGGATGCCCAATGGGACGTGTCATCGCGGCGGGGGTTGCGTTGGGTTTGTGCTTGCTCGTGGGTGCGCCGCCCGCATCGGCCGACTCCGGGTCACTGCGGCTGCAGGTGTCGATCGACCAGCGGCCGATCGAGGACGCGACCGTCCCGATCGATCCGGCGAGCCAGGTCGAGCTGCAGGTCGTGGCGACCAACCCCGGTGTCGCGCCGGTGAAGGTCCGCAGCGTGCGGCTCTCCGGCGTCGCGCTCGCGCTGACCTTCTTCGCCTACGACACGACCGCGCCCTTCGAGGTGCCGGCGCGCGGGTCGGTGTCGCGGACGTTCGTCCTCGACCTCGGTGACCTGGCCGGGCAGGCGACCGGGCTGCTGCCGTCCTCGGTCGAGCTGCTCGACGCCGGGCGCGTCACGCTGGGTGAGGCGACGACGGTCGCCGACGTCCGCGGGTCCTTCTGGTCGGTCTACGGCGTCTTCGGCCTGGCGATGCTCGTGCTGACCATCCTCGCCTGGGTGACCGCGCTGCTCGCGCTGGCCCGGCACCGGCTGGCGCCCAACCGCTGGCGCCGCGGCGTGCGGTTCCTGCCCGCCGGGTTCGGCACCGGCCTGGTCGCGGTGATCAGCCTTTCGGTGCTGCGCCTGGTCCCGCCCGAGCCGGCGATCGAGATCCCGGTGGTGCTCGGCGTGGCGGCGATCGCGTTCCTGCTCGGCTACCTGACCCCGCACCCGGCGGCCCCGCCCGCGGAGACCGAGAGTGACAAGACGGTCCGGCTTCCGCTCCCGTCGACGCAGGAATTCACCCGATGAGCGCACCGGCCGAGCTGGTCGCCGCCCTGCCGCAGTACGACATCGGGGAGTCGATCGGCGAAGGCGGCATGGGGGTCGTGTTCGCCGGCGTGCACCGGACGCTGGGCCGGAGCGTCGCGATCAAGCAGCTGCCGTGGGACGTGCTCAACCACGCGGCGAGCAGCGAGCTCTTCGACCGCGAGGCGCGGGTGCTGGCGAGCCTGGACCACCCGCACATCGTGCCGGTGTACGACTACGTCCGGACCGGCCGCGAGCACCTGCTGGTGATGGAGCGGCTCGACGGCGGGACGGTGCACAGCCGCTTCCACGGTGGTGGTGTGAGCGGCGAGCAGGCGTGCGCGATCGGGCTGGCGATGCTGGCCGGGCTGCACGCGGCGCACCGGGCGGGGGTGCTGCACCTCGACGTCAAGCCGCGGAACCTGCTGTTCAGCACGCAGGGCGTGGTGAAGGTGGCGGACTTCGGCATCGCCCGGGTGATCAGCGAGGGCGCCACGCTGGTGACGCACGGTGGCGAGATCCTCGGAACCCCGGCGTACATCGCCCCCGAACAGGCGATGGGCAATGCGCTCAGCCCGGCGGCCGACGTCTACGCGGCGGGGACGGTGCTGTACGAGCTGCTGTCGGGCCGCCTGCCGTTCGACAACACCCGCGGCGCGATCAGCATGATGCGCCAGCACATGTTCACCGACCCGCAGCCGATCGCCGGGGTCCCGTCGCCGATCGCGGCGGTGGTGATGCGCAGCCTGGCCCGCGAGCTGGACGCGCGGTACCGGGAGGCGGAGTCGTTCGCGGCGGACCTCGCGGCGGCGGCGACGGTGGCGTACGGGCCGGGCTGGCTGGAGCGGTCCGGGGTGCCGGTGCTGCACCTGACGCCCCGGGTGATCGCGGGCCTGAACTCGGCGACCGCACCGGCGCATCCGGCGGAGGCCCGGACGCGCCCGGTGTCCCGGCCCGGGGCGACGCTGGTCGGAGCGCCCGCCGAGGTGGGTGAGCCGGGGCGGCCGGGCGCCGACGCGCCGGGCGCCGGGCGGCCGGGTGGCGCCGGTTCGGGTGCCGGGGTGGCCGGCGGCGAGTGGCCGGGTGGCGCCGGTTCGGGTGCTGGGGTGGCCGGCGGCGAGTGGCCGGGCGGCGCCGGTTCGGGTGCCGGGGTGGCCGGCGCCGAGTGGCCGGGTGGCGCCGGATCGGGTGCTGGGGTGGCCGGCGCTGGACCGGGTGGTTCCGGGCGGGCCGGTGCCGATGCCGGCGCCGGGTGGTCCGGCGGTGCGGCCGGTTCCGCGCCGGACGAGTCCGCTTCCCAAGCCGCCGTGGTGTGGCTGCGGCTGGCGGCTGCGGCGGCCGCGGTCGTTCTCGTCGTGCTTGCCCTGCTCAACCCCGCACGGCTGCCGCACCAGGTGTCCACCGTGACGCTCGGGGGTGACTCCGCCGCCGCGCCCGTCGAGGTCGATCTCAGCAAGCCTGTCGTGCTGACCGGGCCTGGTCAGCCGGGCCGCGTTGCGCTGGCGCTTTCCGCCGCCGGGATTCCGCTCGGGTCCGCGTCCGCCGAGGCGAAGCCCGAGGGCAACGGCTTCAGCGCCGAACTCACCCTTCCGGGGGTTGCCCGGTGGATCGTCGGGGGCGCTGTCACCGCCGAGGTGCGGACCGACTCGGCCACGCAGACCTTCACCCTGCTCACCAGCCAGCACCCCCTGGCCAGCGCGATGGGCGCGGGCAGTCTCATCCTGGCGCTGTTCGCCCTCGCCTACCTCGAATCGGGGTTGCGGACGATCCGCAACGGCCACCGCTGGCGGGGCGCGGCGGTCGGCGGCCCCGTACTGGGCCTGCTGTTCGGCGCCGCGGTGTGGCTGTGCGTGTCCGTGCTGCGGGTGCACGAGCCGTCGCCGGGGTTCGGGGCCGGGTGTGCGGTGGCCGGCGCGGTGGCGGCCGGGCTGGTCGTCGCGGCGGCGCGGCGCCGGGCGTCCACAGTGGTCAGTCGACCATCCGGACGGTGACGTGCGGGCTGTAGCTCTTGCGCCGGCTCCACCCCAGCTCGGCGCACAGGCTCAGCTGGATGGCGCGGTCCGCGGGCGCCCAGTAGCCGGTGCGGACGAAGTAGCCCTCCATCGTGTTCAGCGCGCCGAGGCTCTTGCGCGCCGAGCACATCTCCCAGCCCCACTGGCGTCCGGTCTTCTCGACGCCGTTGCGGCGCACGGAGATCCGCGGGTTCCCGACCGCGCGGATGTCGGCGTCGCCCTCGGAGACGTAGACGACCCCGTCGATCTTGTAGAACCGGTTGTTGTCCAGCAGGGACACCTGCCCGGAGAGGGTGATCCCGACCCGGGCGCCTTCGTCGCCCGTGAGCGTCCAATCGAGACAGTATTCCTGGACCGGGAGTTCCAGCGACTGGGTCATGACGAGTTTCCCCTGTTCTCACTGAGCGTCCCTTCCAGAAGATAGGGATTTTCCGGACGCCGGGAAGGTCTTCGGGCGATCTTCACCCGAAGCGGTTCCGGCGTCGGATGCCTTGGCGCGCATGGGTTTTCAGGCGATGGAGTGACTAAAGGCGCGGCCGGGTGGTCTCCGGCGTGCCGGTCACTCTGCGTAAGGTAAAGGAACCATTACCTTCGCCGGGGCGTTGACGGGGCATGAGCGAGCCCACTGTCATCGAGCTCGGCCGGCGCGACCTGCTCGTCGTGGCGGGGTTGCCGGGAGCGGGGAAGACGACCATGCTCCGCCACGCCGCCGCCGGGCTGCCGGTGCTGGACTCCGACCAGGTGCGGGAGAGATTGGGGGCGCTGGTTCCGGCTTTGCCGTACCGCTGGTACCGGCCGGTGGTGCACGCGTGGCACCGGGCACGGATCGTCGCGCGGGCGCTCGGTGAGGACGGGCCGGTCGTGGTCCACGAGCCGTCGACGCGGGCTTCTACTCGGGCGTTGCTCGCGCTGGTCGGGGCGGTCAGCCGGCGGTCGGTGCGGTTGTTGTTCCTGGACGTGCCCGCGGAGGTGGCGCTCGCCGGCCAGGTGAGCCGGGGGCGGGTTGTGCGGGCTCGGTCTTTTGCGCGGCACGTCCGGCGGGTGGGGAAGTGGCGGGCGGGGTTGCTGGCTGATCAGGTTCCCGCTGGGTGGCGGAGTGTTCAGGTCATTGACCGGGCTCGGGCTTCGCGGGCCCGGTTGGTGGTTGCGGGGGTGATTCCTTGCTGGCCGCGTGAAAAGCCGTCGTAAGGTCGGCTTGGGGTCCTCCGCCGACCCGGACGCCGGATTGTTCAGCGGCCGGCACGCCGTGTCAAGGCGGGAAAGGCTCCTTCTGCTTGTTGGATAAGGAAATTTCGCTGAACCGCAGG